>JAHDVN010000495.1 GCA_023384635.1 Thermoanaerobaculia bacterium | reverse complement strand
GCCGGCGCCCGCAGCTTCTTCCGCTTCGAGAGCTCGGTGCGGCGGGTCTTCGGCTACAAGCACGTGATCCCCACCCACCAGGGGCGCGCCGCCGAGCGGCTGCTCTGCGCCGCCGTCGTGCAGCCGGGCCAGATCGTGCCCGGCAACACGCACTTCGACACCACGCGGGCGAACATCGAGTCGTCCGGGGCGGTCGCTCTCGACCTGCCGGTGCCGGAGGCCTCCGACCTGGAGAGCGACTTCCCGTTCAAGGGGAACATCGACCTCGCCGCGCTCGAGGAGACCCTCGCCCACCACGGCCGGGAGACCATCCCGTTCGTGCTCATGACGGTCACGAACAACTCCCGCGGCGGCCAGCCGGTCTCGCTCGAGAACCTGCGCGCCGCGCGCAAGCTCTGCCAGCACCACTCGGTGCCGCTCCTCGTCGACTGCGCGCGCTTCGCGGAGAACGCATGGTTCGTCAAGATGCGCGAGCCGGGCCAGGCCGAGCGCAGCCCGCTCGAGATCGCGCGCGAGCTCTTCTCGCTCGCCGACGGCGCGGTGATGAGCATGAAGAAGGACGCCTTCGGCAACATCGGCGGCGTGATCGCGCTCGAGGACGACGCCTGGGCCGAGCGGGTGCGCACGAACCTGATCCTCACCGAGGGCTTCCCCACCTACGGCGGCCTCGCGGGGCGCGACCTCGAGGCGCTCGCCATCGGCCTCGAGGAGATCCTCGACGAGGACTACCTGCGCTACCGCATCGCCTCGACCGCCTACGTCGGCCGCCACCTGACCGCGGCCGGGGTGCCGGTGCTCAAGCCCTACGGCGGCCACGCGATCTACGTCGACGCGCGCCGCTTCTGCCCGCACCTGCCCGACGAGCAGCTGCCGGGGTGGGCGCTCTCGGTGGCGATGTACGAGGAGCTCGGGGTGCGCGCCTGCGAGATCGGCAACGTGATGTTCGGGCGGCCCGACGCGAAGACCGGCGTCTGGTCGTGGCCGGAGCTCGACCTCGTGCGCCTCGCCATCCCGCGCCGCGTCTACACCCAGAGCCACATGGACTACCTGGTCGAGGGGATGGGCGAGCTCTTCGCGCGCCGCGAGACGATCCGCGGCCTGCGCTTCCGCGAGCGCCCGGCCGTGCTCCCGCACTTCACCGCCAGCTTCGAGCTGCTCTAGGGCCGGGGGCGCGAGCCAGCACTCCGGATCCCGCGCGGGGCAGGCCGGGGGGAACCCTCGCGCATCCTCTCGCCTTTCTAGGCGCGGCCTTCGGCCGGTCGGGCCCGCTCGCGCCGGCCCCGGCAGCGGCGCTTCACACCGCTGTCGGACCGTCGTCTCGCTCCAGCCGTGGCCTCGCCCGGCGGCCGCGACCCCTCACCGTCGATGCGGCGACGAGCAGCGCGCGCCCGCAACGGCGAGAGGATGCGCGAGGGTTCCCCCCGGCCCCGGCACCGCGGTGGGCCCTCCGCCCCCGCTCCCCGGCTGGGCCTAGAACGACGGGGCGAGGAGCACCGCGTTGAGGAAGAGCAGCTCGGTGGCCGGCGCCATGGCCCGGAAGTTCGGGTCTTCGGCGAAGGCGATCACCCGCCCGCGGCCGAACGGCTGGTCGACGAGGTACGCCTTCTCGGCGAGCGCCTTGCGCGCCTCGGGCCAGACCAGCCCCGCCGCCACCAGCCGCTCCTCGGCGACGTAGAGGCCGGCGTTGCGCCCCTTGTCGAGCGGCACCGGGGTGAAGACCCGACGCCCCTCGACCACCGCCTGGATCTCGCCGTCGCTCCCGGCCGAGAGCCAGTGGTCGGGGTCGAGCTCGACCCGCAGCAGCGCCCCCGGCGTGCTCTCCGGCTGCTCGGCCTCCGGGGCGAGCGCCCCTTCGAGCGAGTAGTTCCGGTCCGGTGCCGCCGCCCGTGGCGTCTCGCCGGCGGGCTTCTCGGCCCCCTCCGGCCGCCCGTCGCGCAGCTCGGGGCGCGCTGCGAGCAGCCCCACCTTCTCGCGCGCGGCCCAGCGCGACGCCTCACCGAGGGTGACCAGCGTCCCCCCTTCGTTCAGCCAAGCCTTGAGCCGCTCGAGACCGGGGCCCGCGATCGCCTCGCCGTAGTCGCCCTGGGGGAGGACCAACACGTCGTAGCGGAAGAGGTCGACCCGCGCCAGCGAGCGGGTGCGCACCGCGCTCGCC
>JAHDVN010000035.1:14379-17718 GCA_023384635.1 Thermoanaerobaculia bacterium | reverse complement strand
ATGACGTCAAGTCCTCATGGCCTTTATGTCCAGGGCTACACACGTGCTACAATGGGCGGCACAAAGGGTTGCAAGAGCGCGAGCTGGAGCTAATCCCAAAAAACCGTCCCCAGTACGGATTGCAGTCTGCAACTCGACTGCATGAAGCTGGAATCGCTAGTAATCCCGGATCAGAATGCCGGGGTGAATACGTTCCCGGGCCTTGTACACACCGCCCGTCACATCACGAAAGCCGGCTGTACTAGAAATCGCTGCGCCAACCCGCAAGGGGGGCAGGTGCCCACGGTATGGTCGGTGATTGGGGTGAAGTCGTAACAAGGTAGCTGTAGGAGAACCTGTGGCTGGATCACCTCCTTTCTGAGGTTCCGCTGCGCGCGCGGTCTCGTGCCGTCGGGCGCCGCGGTAATCTAGGTCGATCGTCGACTCCTCTGTTCAGTTTCCAGGGAACCGGCAGGTTTCCCGGGGCTGGGCCTATAGCTCAGTTGGTCAGAGCGCACGCCTGATAAGCGTGAGGTCGGTAGTTCAAATCTACCTAGGCCCACCAGAGCTTGGGCGGATCGGCCACGAGGGGCTGTAGCTCAGCTGGGAGAGCGCCGCCCTTGCAAGGCGGAGGTCGTCGGTTCGAGCCCGATCAGCTCCACCAGGCTCGAGCCGGTTTCGCTGGCATGTACGGTTGCGGGGCACCCGCAAGCGCAGATGCCAGCGGCATCTGGAGTTCATTGACAACTGAATCGGGTAGAAGCGACAAGATTCGCCGGTTAGCGAGTCACTCAAGATTGGTCAAGCTACTAAGGGTGCACGGTGGATGCCTTGGCGCAGAGAGGCGATGAAGGACGTGGCAAGCTGCGATAAGCTTCGGGGAGCCGCAAACAGGCTTTGATCCGGAGATTTCCGAATGGGGAAACCCGGCAGGGGTAATGCCCTGTCATCCCGGAGTGAATGCATAGCTCCGTGGAAGCGAACGGGGGGAAGTGAACCATCTCAGTACCCCCAGGAAGAGAAAGCAAAAGCGATTCCGCCAGTAGCGGCGAGCGACCGCGGAACAGCCCAAACCGAGAGGGTGTCAAGCCCGCAAGCGTTGCCCTTTCGGGGTCGAGGGAAGATGTGTGGTTCGGTTGCGGCCGGGCCCGGGAGTCACAAAACGCCAGCCTAGTCGAAGGATCTGGAACGATCCGCCAAAGAGGGTGATAGCCCCGTAGATTAAAGGTTAGGCGCCTCCCGATCATCTCTCCCGAGTACCACGGGACACGAGGAATCCCGTGGGAATCCGGGTGGACCATCACCCAAGGCTAAATACTACTCTGCGACCGATAGTGAACCAGTACCGTGAGGGAAAGGTGAAAAGAACCCCTGTTAGGGGAGTGAAATAGTACCTGAACCCGTGCATCTACAAGCAGTGGAAGCACTATGGCCCCGCAAGGGTGTCCAGTGCGACCGCGTGCCTTTTGCATAATGAGCCGGCTAGTTACTGTCACTGGCAAGGCGAAGCGACGTGCTGAGCCGTAGCGAAAGCGAGTCCGAAATGGGCGATTGAGTCAGTGGCCGTAGACGCGAAGCGAGGTGATCTACCCATGGCCAGGGTGAAGCTGAGGTAACACTCAGTGGAGGCCCGAACCGGTGTTGGTTGAAAACAGCTCGGATGAGCTGTGGGTAGGGGTGAAAGGCTAATCAAACCTCGTTATAGCTCGTTCTCCTCGAAATGCCTTTAGGGGCAGCCTCGCGGGTGCATCGCGGAGGTAGAGCACTGACTGGACTAGGGGACTTACCCGTCTACCGAATCCAATCAAACTCCGAATGCCGTGAATGTGAACCGCGGGAGTGAGACTGCGAGGGATAAGCTTCGTAGTCGAAAGGGAAACAGCCCAGATCGCCAGCTAAGGTCCCCAAATCTCAGCTAAGTGGAAAAGGATGTGGAGGCGCAAGGACAGCCAGGAGGTTGGCTTAGAAGCAGCCACCCTTTAAAGAAAGCGTAATAGCTCACTGGTCAAGCGGCTCCGTGCCGACAATTCAACGGGGCTCAAGCTGAGTACCGAAGCTGCGAATCCGACGGCAACGTCGGGTGGTAGAGGAGCATTCCGTGGGCGTTGAAGTCAGACCGTGAGGACTGGTGGAGCGCACGGAAGCGACCCTGCCGGCACAAGTAGCGACAAAGCGCGTGAGAACCGCGCTCGCCGAAAGTCTAAGGTTTCCTGAGGAAGGTCAATCCGCTCAGGGTTAGTCGGTCCCTAAGGCGAGGCCGAAAGGCGTAGTCGATGGGAAACAGGTCAATATTCCTGTACCTCCGTGAGGAGTTGATCCAGGGGTGACGCAGAAGGATAGGTGGGCCTGCGATTGGAAGTGCAGGTCGAAGCGTGTAGGCGGGAGGGGTAGGCAAATCCGCTCCTCCACCAACGCCGAGGCGTGATCTCGAGGCCTTCGGGCCACAAAGCCACTGACTCCATGCTGCCAAGAAAAACCTCGATGGGGATCCGAAACGGAGACCGTACCGCAAACCGACACAGGTAGACGGGGAGAGAATCCCAAGGCGCTTGAGTGATCCCCTGCGAAGGAACTCGGCAAATTGACACCGTAACTTCGGGAGAAGGTGTGCCGTCGCGGGTGTAGGAGTTCACCTCCGAAGCACGTGGCGGTCGCAGTGAAAAGGCCCAAGCGACTGTTTACCAAAAACACAGGACTCTGCTAAGTCGAAAACGACGTATAGGGTCTGACGCCTGCCCGGTGCCGGAAGGTTAAGAGGATGGGTCAGCCGCAAGGCGAAGCTCAGAATCGAAGCCCCGGTAAACGGCGGCCGTAACTATAACGGTCCTAAGGTAGCGAAATTCCTTGTCGGGTAAGTTCCGACCTGCACGAATGGCGTAACGATTTGGGCACTGTCTCCGCAGGGGGCTCAGCGAATCTGTAGTACCGGTGAAGATGCCGGTTTCCCGCATGCAGACGGAAAGACCCTGTGCACCTTTACTGCACCCTGGCCCTGAACCCCGGTGCGGTATGTGTAGGATAGGTGGGAGGCTTTGAAGCCGGGGCGCTAGCCTCGGTGGAGCCAACGGTGAAATACCACCCTTATCGTACTGGAGTTCTAACCCAGACCCGTAATCCGGGTCGGGAACAAGGTCAGGCGGGTAGTTTGACTGGGGCGGTCGCCTCCCAAAAGGTAACGGAGGCGCCCGAAGGTTCCCTCAGGCTGATTGGAAACCAGCCGTAGAGTGTAAAGGCAGAAGGGAGCTTGACTGCGAGACCCACAAGTCGAGCAGGTACGAAAGTAGGGCTTAGTGATCCGGTGGTCCCGTATGGAAGGGCCATCGCTCAACGGATAAAAGGTACGCCGGGGATAACAGGCTG
>JAHDVN010000035.1:0-14339 GCA_023384635.1 Thermoanaerobaculia bacterium | reverse complement strand
AAAGCGGTACGTGAGCTGGGTTCAGAACGTCGCGAGACAGTTCGGTCCCTATCTCATGCGGGCGTAGGAAACTTGAGAGGATCCGTCCTTAGTACGAGAGGACCGGGATGGACGAACCTCTGGTGCACCAGTTGTCGCGCCAGCGGCACGGCTGGGTAGCTATGTTCGGAAAGGATAAACGCTGAAAGCATCTAAGCGTGAAGCCCCCCTCGAGATGAGGTTTCCCTGAAGACCCCTGGTAGATGACCAGGTTGATAGGCGGGAGGTGTAAGAGCTGCAAGGCCTTGAGCTGACCCGTACTAATCGGTCGTTCGGCTTGACCAAATGAGTGGCTCGTTGGCCGGCGAGTCTTGTCGCTTCACCCGATTCGGTTCGCTTAGGTTCTTTGAGTTGTAGGCTTTTCCGGTGACTGTGGCGAGGGGGAAACACCCGTTCCCATTCCGAACACGGCAGTTAAGCCCCTCAGCGCCGATGGTACTGCATGCGCAGGTGTGTGGGAGAGTAGGTCGTTGCCGGGAAGCTAGTTCTACACGCCCCCTTCATCGGGGGCGTTTCCTTTTCTGCCCAGACCGCGGTCGTCGGGACGCAGCTGGGCGCGGCGATGCGGGGAGCGGTGCCATGCCACGGATCACGAAGGTCTACACCAGGACGGGCGACGACGGGCGCACGGCGCTCGGGACCGGCGCCCGGGTCGAGAAGGACGACCTCCGCGTCGAGGCGTACGGGGCGGTTGACGAGCTCAACTCGATGGTCGGCCGCGTCCGTTCGGAGCTCGGCGATTCGCCGACCGCCGGGGCGCTGGCCCGAATCCAGAACGAGCTCTTCCACCTCGGTAGCGACCTCTGCGTTCCGGAGGCCGACAAGGCGCGGCTGCCGGTCCCCACGGTGCGCGAGGAGCACGTGCGGAGCCTCGAGGCCTGGATCGACGCGATGCAGGGAGACCTCGAGCCGCTCGCGAACTTCGTGCTCCCGGCCGGCACCCCCGCCGCCGCCGGTCTCCACCTGGCCCGCGCGATCTGCCGGCGCGCCGAGCGCCGGACGGTGGCTCTCGTCCGCAAGGAAGCGGTCGGGCGCTGGGTGGTCCCCTACCTGAACCGGCTTTCGGACGCCCTCTTCGTGGCGGCGCGCTGGGAGAACCTGCGCGCGGGACGGGCGGACGTCCTCTGGGACAGCCGGGCGTGACCCGCCGGGCGGCTCAGCCCCGGACCCGAACGGGGCCCTGCGGGCAGTAGCGGTCCCGCCGCGCCTCGAGATCCTCTTTGACCCGCCGCTTGAACGAGTCGCCGATCGCCTCTTCCTCCCGGCGCCGCGCCTCGTTGTAGGCCCCGATATCGAGCAGCTCGAAGCGCATCCGGAGGCGGCGGAAAGGCCTCGGCAGGAGCTCGCCGGGCGCCTGGACGTGGTGCAGTCCCCCGCTGTAGGCCACGAGCATCTCCCCCTCTCCGGCCGCCTCCAGGATGTCGGCGATGCCGCCGCGGACGGTCATCGGCTCGCCGTTCGCGTCGAGGCCGTTGGCGCGCATCATCCGCCCCTCCGGCAGGATGAGAACCATGGACTCGGGCCCGATGCGGGAGAGCACGGCGCGCCAGGTGTGGTCGCGCTCCCGCGTGACCGACACGACGTGAGCGGCGATGAAGGAGAAGAGGCGCCCGACGAACGGTCGCTTGAGTGTCTTCTCGGCGATCGCGACGACACCGTGCCGCGCGGCGCGCCAGAGGAAGCGGTAGGGGACGGTGACGGTGAAGACCGGCTCGTAGAGGCTGGTGTGGTTCAGGATCGCGACCACCCGCAGGCGGTCGAGGACCCGGAAGGGGCGGTCCGGCCGCTCGCCGACCCACTCGACTTCGGAGCGGAAGAAGAGGTGGCTGAGAGTCTTGATCGCAGCGAGGACGCAGAAGGTCACGAGGTAGCGCACGGGAAGGGCGACGAGGCCGCGCCTGAATCGGCGGCCGGACGGGGTCAGAGGACGGTCTCGCGCACGACCTCTTCGATCGAGGTCATGCCGTTGCGAATCTTCTCCAACCCGCTACCGCGCAGGCTGATCATGCCGTGCTCGATCGCCTTGTTGCGAAGCTCGATGGCGCTCGCTCCGGAGAGGATCATCTCCCGGATCTCGTCGTCGATCGTCATCACCTCGTAGAGGCCGGTACGCCCCTTGTAGCCGGTGCTGTTGCAGCGCTCGCAGCCCTTGCCGCGGAAGAGCTTGAGGGTGCGCGCCTCGCGCTCGGAGAACCCGGCTTCGAGGAGCGCCGCCTGCGGCACCTCTACGGGTTCCTTGCAGAAGGTGCAGACACGGCGCACCAGCCGCTGGGCGACGATCATGTGCACCGAGGTCGCCACCAGGAACGGCTCGATTCCCATGTTCATCAGGCGGTTGATCGAGGACGGAGCGTCGTTGGTGTGGAGCGTGGAGAGCACGAGGTGCCCCGTCATGGCGGCCTTGATCGCCACCTCGGCGGTCTCGAAGTCCCGGATCTCGCCCACCAGGATGATGTTCGGGTCCTGGCGCAGGAAGGAGCGCAGGGCGGTGGCGAAGTTCAGGCCGATCTGCTCCTTCATCTGCACCTGGTTGATGCCCGGGAGGTTGAACTCGACGGGATCCTCGGCGGTGATGATGTTGACGTCGGAGGTGTTGATGCGCGAGAGCGCCGAGTAGAGCGTGTTCGTCTTACCCGACCCGGTGGGCCCGGTCACCAGCACCATGCCGTAGGGCTTGAGGATGGCGTGCTCGAAGCGCCGTAGAGACTCGGCCTCGAAGCCGAGCCGCGTCATGTCGAGCATCAGGTTGTCCTTGTCGAGGAGCCGCAAGACGATCTTCTCGCCGAAGATCGTCGGCAGCACCGAGACCCGGTAGTCGAGATCCTTGACGCGTTCCTGGATCCGCGTCTTGATCTTGATGCGGCCGTCCTGCGGCAGACGCTTCTCGGCGATGTCGAGCTTCGCCAGGATCTTCATGCGGCTGGTGATCGCCTCGCGCAGGCGCAGGGGCGGGCGCGTCATCTCGTAGAGCACGCCGTCGATGCGATAGCGGACCCGGTACTCCTTCTCGTACGGCTCGATGTGGATGTCCGAGGCGCCCTTCTTGATGGCGTCGGTGAGGATGATGTTGACGAGCTTGACGACCGGCGCCTCCTCGGACTCCTTCTCCAGGCTCTCGAGGTCGAGCTCCTCGTCCTCGTCGAGCACCTCCAGCGAGGTGTCGGCCGGCTCGGCGAGATCCTCCATCACCTTCTTGAGCTCGATTGCGTGCGTGGAGCCGTAGTAGCGGTCGATTGCCACCCGCAGCGCCGACTCGGAGGCCACGACCGGGTCGACGTTGTACCCGGTCATGAACTTGATGTCGTCCATCGCGAAGACGTTCGTGGGGTCGATCATCGCGATGGTCAGCTTGGCGCCGACCTTGGTCACCGGCAGGATCGTGTACTTGCGCGCGACGTCGGCGGGGATGATCTTGACCACGCTCTCGTCGATCTCGACGCGGTTCAAGTCGATGGCGGGAACGCCGAAGTGCTGGGAGAGGAACTCGACGAGCTCCTTTTCGGAGAGGAAGCCGAGACGCACCAGGTTCGAGCCGAGCCGCCCCCCCTTCTCCTTCTGGCCTGCGAGGCCCTGCTGGAGTTGTTGGGGCGTCAGCTTGCCCGATTGAACGAGGAGGTCTCCGAGCCGATTGCTTGCCATGGTCACCCGCGTGATCGTGAGCTGCTCTGTCGCCTTCCGACGGGCAGGGATGGACCGCTACGCCCCCCCTGACTCCGCTCGAATCTGATCCGGCGAGGAAGTCTATCAGGCGGCCGGAGGGAGGAGCGCCAGGGCCCGCGCGACGATCTCCGCGGCCGGAATCGCCGTGAGGCAGGGCCGCGGTGTCTCCATGCGCCGGTGACAGAAGCTGCAGGGGAGGCGGTGGGCGATTGCCGCCTCGGGAGCGCCGTACGGGCCGTGGCGCTCGGGGTCGGTGGGCCCCATCACGGCGACGACCGGCGTGCCAAGCGCGTGCGCGAGATGTACCGGGCCGGTGTCGCCACCGACCACCAACTGCGCGCCGCGCAGCAGGGTGGCGAGCGCGGGCAGGCCGCGGGCGGGGACGACCGCGCTCCCGGGGGCGCGGGCGGCGACCTCCGCGGCGAGGTCCTCCTCGCCGGGGGCGGCGCCGATCCACGGACGAAACCCGCGCCGCCGGGCGATCTCCGTGATCGCCTCGGCCCAGACGGCGGGCGGCAGGCGCTTGTTCCCCCAGGCGGCGCCGGGATGGAGGAACAGATACGGTCCCGCGGCTGCGACCGCCTCCGGGAGCGGGGGCCGATCGCGGGCGAAGAGCGCCTCGGGGCCGAACGTGACCTCTTCGGGCTGGGCGGCGAGGGGCGCGAGCAGCGCGAGGTAGCGGTCGACGGCGTGCGCGCGGTCGGTCGCGACCGGCTCGTTGATCCAGAGCGCGCTCTCGCGCTCGCGGCGGCAGCGGGCCGAGAGCCCGATCCGCCGCCCCGCCTGGGAGAGGGCCGCGATCAGGGCACCCTTGTGGCTCCCCATCAGGTCGAGCGCGACATCGGCGCCGAACGCGGCGAGCCGCTCGAGAAAGGCCCCGAGCTCGGCGAGGTGCACGGACCGGAGGGGCGCGCGGCCCCAGCGCCGCAGCGCCACGACCAGGAGCTCGTCGAGCGCCGGGTGGCCCGCGAGCATCGAGGCGTAGCCTTCCTCTACGACCCAGCCGATCCTCGCCTCCGGGAAGCGGCGCCGCAGGGCGAGGAGCACCGGCACGGCCTGCACCACGTCGCCGAGCGAGCTCGTGCGGACGAGGAGGATGCGGAGCCGTGCCGCGGCGCTCACGGCAGGGCGAGGACGCGGGCGATCAGGTCGCTCGTGGCGTGGTCCTTGGGGTCCCCGACGAGCGCGGTGCGGCCGCCGTAGGCGCGGACGACGGCGTACTCCGGGACCCGCTCCGGGCTGCCGTAGTCGCTTCCCTTGCAGTGCACGTCGGGCCGGACCCGGTCGAGCAGCGCGGCGGGGCTGTCGCCCGAGAAGACCACCACGAAATCGACCGCGACGAGGCCCGCGAGGAGCTCGGCCCGCTCGGCGGCGGGGACGATCGGCCGGCCGGCGCCCTTGAGGCGCGCCACCGAGTCGTCGTCGTTGATCGCCACCACGAGCAGGTCGGCCTCGCGGCGCGCCGCCTGGAGGTACCGCAGGTGGCCGACGTGGAGGAGATCGAAGTGACCGTTGGCGAGAGCGATCCGGCGCCCCGCGGCGCGCAGCGGCGCCAGCCGCTCGGCGAGGGTCGCCTCGCTCACCACCTCGCCCATGTCGCCTCCTCGACAGGCCGCGGGTCGCGCCGGATCGCCTCGGCCAGCTCCTCGCGCGTGGTGGTGGCGGTGCCCATCTTCATGACCACGATGCCGCCGGCGTAGTTGGCGAGGAGAGCCGCCTCCTCCGGCGTCGCCCCGGCCGCCAGCGCGAGGGCGAAGGTCCCGATCACGGTGTCGCCGGCGCCGGTGACGTCGGCGACCTGGTCGGTGCCGTGGACCGGGATCGCCACCGCGCCCTCCGGGGTGGCCAGCACCATCCCGCGCGAGCCGCGGGTGACGAGCAGGAAGCGCGCCGCGAGACGCTCGCAGATGTCCCCGACGGCGCGGCCGAGCTCGGGCATTCCGGAGGGGAGCTCGCCGCCGGCCAGCCCCTCGGCCTCCTCCTCGTTCGGGGTGGCGCCGTCGATGCCCCGGTAGCTGCCGAGGCGATAGCGGCTGTCGACGACTACGACCCCACCGGGGCCGAGCGCGGCCCGGAGCGCGGGCAGCAGGGCGGGATGGGCGGCGCCGTAGCCGTAGTCGCTCACCACCGCGACCCGGGCCTCTCCCGCCGCCGCCGCGATCGCCGCGGCGAGGCGCTCCACGGCGCCCGCGCCGGGCTCGAGGTCGTCCTCCACGTCGTAGCGCACGATCTGCTGTTTGCTGCCGTGCGGAAAGCCGGCGAGGATTCGCGTCTTGGTCGGGGTGCGGTAGCCGGCGACCTCGAGGATGCGGCGCGTCGAGATGCCGCGCGCCTCGAGCTCGCCGCGCAGGAGCCGGCCGGACTCGTCGTCGCCGGTCAGGCCGACGGCGAGGGGCTCGCCTCCGAGGGCGCGGATGTTGGCGACCGCGTTGGCGCCTCCGCCGGGCACGCCGGCCTCGCCCGCGTAGCGCAGGATGAGGACCGGCGCCTCGCGGCTGATCCGCTTCGGGGTGCCGGTGAGAAAGCGGTCGAGAACGAGATCGGCGAGGACGAGGACGCGCTGGCCGGCGAGGCGGTCGGCGAGGGCGAGGAGCCGGTCGGCGCCGAACCGCGGGACTCCGTCGGGCATCGGTCGCGCAGTCTAGCACGCGGCCCGGGCTAGACTCCCCGGATGCAGTCGGTCGCCGAGCGGATCGCGGCGCGCGTGGCGAGGGAGGGGGCGATCCCGTTCGCCGTCTTCATGGCCGAAGCCCTCTACGGCGAGGGGGGCTACTACCGCCGGGAGCGCTGGCCGGTGGGGGCAGGCGGCGACTTCGTCACCGGTCCGGCCCTTTCACCGCTCCTCGCGCGCGCCACGGCCCGGCTGCTGGCGCGGCTCGACGGCCGGCTCGGCCGGCCCGCCGAGCTGCTGGAGGTGGGCTACGGCGACGGCGCCCACCTCGCCGAGATCGCCCGGAGCGCCGCTGCGGGCCGACGCCTCCGCGGGGTGGATCGCGCGGGCCGGCCGCTCCCTCCTCCGGTCCAGTCCCTGCCGGACCTCTCGGTGCTGGCGGCGGGAGAGATCGAGGGGGTGATCCTCTCCTGCGAGCTCTTCGACGCCCTGCCGGTCCACCGGCTGGTGGGCACCGACGAGGGGGTCGAGGAGCTCTGGGTCGTCGCGGCGCCGGGGGGCGGCTTCGCCTGGCAGCGGCGCCCGCTTTCCGACCCGCGCCTGCGCGAGCTCGTCGAGCGCGCCGGCGCCACGCTCGCCCCGGAGCAGGTCGCGGACCTCTCGCTCGACTGGGAGCCGCTCTACCGGGAGCTCGCGGCGCGGCTCGGCCGCGGTCTGCTCGTGACCTTCGACTACGGCTTCGCCGGCCGGAGGCTCTACGACGCCAGGATCCGCCGCCACGGCACCCTCGCCTGCCACCGCCGCCACCGCCTCCACCGCGACGCTCTGGCCGTGCCGGGTGAGCAGGACCTCACCGCCCACGTCGACTTCGATCTGCTGCGGCGGAGCGGGGAGGAGGAGGGCCTCGTCACCGTCGGACTCGTCTCGCAGGCGCTCTGGCTCGCCGCCTGCGGGCTCTTCTCCGATCTCGCCGGGGCCCCCCCGGCGCGGCGGCACGAGGCGATGGCGCTCCTCGACCCCGAGGGGATGGGATCGGAGATCCGCGTGCTGGTCCAAGCGCGCGGCGTCGACGTCGCAGGCCTCTTCGACCTGCCGCTCGGCGCACCGCATCCCGTCGCTTGACTGCGGGGGGGCATCCGCTACAATCCGGCCCGTCGCGTCCGAAGCGAGACTCGTTCCAGCGCCGTGGAATCCTACGTCCCGATCCTCGTCAGCGCGCTCCTCACGGCGCTCATCGTGCTCGGCCTGCTCCTCGCCGCGCGCCTGATGCGGCACCGCGATTCGCCGCTCACCGACCGCGAGCCGTACGAGTGCGGCAACGAGCCGGAGTCGTACGCCCACGACCATCGCTTCTCGGTGCGCTACTACATGATCGCGGTGCTGTTCGTGATCTTCGACGTCGAGACGATCTTCCTCTTCCCCTGGGCGGTGCTCCTCGACAAGCTGGCGCTGTTCGGGCTGATCGAGATGGTGGTCTTCCTCGCCATCCTCGTCGCCGGGTACGTCTTCGTCTGGCGGCGGGGAGCGCTGGACTGGGCATGACCGGCGAGCCGGAAGTCGTCACGACGACCTACGAGAGGCTCTACAACTGGGCGCGGCGCTCTTCGCTCTGGCCGATGCAGTTCGGCCTCGCCTGCTGCGCCATCGAGATGATGGCCGTGCTCGACCCGCGGCACGACATGTCGCGCTTCGGGGCCGAGGTCTTCCGCTCGACGCCGCGGCAGAGCGATCTCATGATCGTCTCGGGGACGGTGACCGAGAAGATGGCGCCGGTGATCCGCCGTCTCTGGGACCAGATGCCCGAGCCCAAGTGGTCCATCGCCATGGGCGCCTGCGCCACCTGCGGCGGGCCGTACCGCACCTACGCGGTGACCCAGGGGGTAGACCGGGTGATCCCGGTCGACGTCTACGTCCCGGGCTGTCCGCCACGTCCGGAGGCGCTGATCTGGGGCCTCCTCCACCTGCAGCGGAAGATCGACCGCACGCGGCTGAGGCCGGTGTCGGCGGCGCGATGAGTGAGACCCACCAGTCCGCCGCCGAGCTCGCTCCCTGGGAGCGGGATCCCGTCGCGCCGCAGTGGCGGGAGGCGGCCGACGACCCCGTGGCCCGCGCGCTCGCCGAGCGCTTCGGCGAGGCGGTCGCGAGCATGCGCTCCCTCGCCGGAGACCTCACGCTGGCCGTGCGCCGGGAGGCGTTGCGCGAGGTCTGCACGGCGCTCAAGGAGGAGCACGGCTTCGACCTCCTCGTCGACCTGTGCGGAGTCGACTTCCCGAAGCGTCCCGAGCGTTTCGAGGTCGTGGTCCACCTCTACAGCTTCGCCGCCAACCGGCGGGTGCGGGTGAAGACCGCGGTGGGGGAAGAGGGGGCGGTGCCGAGCCTCGTCCCCGTCTTCCCGGCCGCCAACTGGCCGGAGCGGGAGGCGTGGGACATGTTCGGGATCCGTTTCGAGGGGCATCCGGACCTCACGCGGATCCTGCTGTGGGAGGGGTTCAACGGCCATCCGCTGCGCAAGGACTTCCCCGTCGAGGGGATCGACACCGGCGCCGCGATCTACCCGGAGTACTACGACGCCCGGCAAGGCCCCGTGGCGGGTGCCGGCACCGGCTGGAAGCCGAAGCCCCCGGCGGAGCCGGAGAAGGGCGACGCGGCGGAGGAGGAGGAGAAGAAGTGAGCGGGGCCGGACCGGCCGGTGAGGCCCTGTTCGGCCTGCGCGAGATGGAGCTGAACTTCGGGCCGCAGCATCCCGCCACCCACGGCGTGATGCGGCTGAAGCTCAAGGTCGACGGCGAGCGGATCGTCGACTGCTACCCGATCATCGGCTACCTGCACCGTGGCACGGAGAAGCTCTTCGAGCTCCACCCGTTCTTCCAGAACGTGCCGCACACCGACCGCCTCGATTACGTGGCGGCGGCGACCAACAACCTCGCCTACGTCGGGGCCGTGGAGAAGCTCGTGGGGCTCGAGGTGCCGCCGCGGGCGCGCTACATCCGGGTGATTCTCGCCGAGCTGCAGCGGATCTCGAGCCACCTCGTCTGGCTCGCCACCCACGCCATCGACATCGGGGCGATGACGCCGTTCTTCTACTGCTTCCGCGAGCGCGAGGTGATCCTCGACCTCTTCGAGCAGTACTGCGGGGCCCGGTTGACGCTCAACTGCATGCGCCCCGGCGGACAGCCGTACGACCTGCCCCAGGGTTGGGTCGACCGCTGCGGCGAGTTCGTCGCCGACTTCCCGGCGAAGGTCGCCGAGTACGAGGGCCTCCTCACCGAGAACCGAATCTGGAAGCGGCGCACCGTGGGGGTCGGCGTGCTGCCGCCGGAGACGGCGATCGCCTACGGCGTGACCGGCCCGATGCTGCGCGGCAGCGGCGTCGCCTGGGACCTGCGCAAGGCGATGCCGTACGAGGCGTACGGCGAGGTCGAGTTCGACGTCCCGGTCTACGCGAACGGCGACACCTACGACCGCTACCTGGTGCGGATGGAAGAAATGCGCCAGTCGGCGCGGATCGTCCGCCAGTGCCTGGAGCGGCTCCCGGGAGGGCCGATCATGGCCAAGCGGCCGCGCGTGCTGAAGGCCGCCGCCGAGGCGGAGGTCTACCACGCGGTGGAAGGCCCGAAGGGAGAGCTCGGTTTCTACATCGTCGGCGACGGCGGTCCGAACCCGTACCGCTGCCACGTGCGCCCGACCTCCTTCATGAACCTGCAGGCGCTGCCGGAGATGGCGCGCGGCGCCCTGATCTCGGACCTGGTGGCGCTCATCGGGACGGTGGACATCGTGCTCGGGGAGATCGACCGGTGAGCTGGTCGTGGCTCGACTGGCTCCGGGAGGCGGTGGGGCAGCCTCAGTTCACGCTGCTGTTCGCTCCCGCCGCCAAGTTCCTCGTGGCGATCTTCGCGATCTTCCTCCTCATCGCCTATCTCGTCTTCGCCGAGCGGCGCCTCCTCGGCTTCCTCCAGGTGCGCCTGGGCCCGAACCGGGTGGGTCCGTGGGGTCTGCTGCAGCCGATCGCCGACATCCTCAAGCTGCTCGTCAAGGAGGACACGATCCCGAACCGGGCGGTGCGCTGGGCCTACCTGCTCGCCCCCTGCCTGGTGGTGGCGCCGGCCCTCGTCATCTTCTCCGTGGTCCCGTTCGGGCCGTCGCCGACCGCGCCCGGCGCGCCGCGCTGGTACGTGACCGATCTGAACGCGGCGCTCGTCTTCGTGGTGGCCCTCGCCTCCCTCGGCATCTACGGCATCATCCTCGGCGGCTGGGCATCGAACAACAAGTTCTCGCTGCTCGGCGGTCTGCGCTCGGCGGCGCAGATGGTTTCCTACGAGGTGCCGCAAGGGCTCGCGCTGGTCGGGCCGCTGATGCTCGCCGGCTCGCTCTCGCTGGTCGGCATCGTCGAGGGGCAGGCGCGGCTCGGTCTCTGGTTCGCCGTGCCCCAGATCGTCGCCTTCTTCGTCTACTTCGTCGCCGGGGTGGCGGAGACGAACCGCAACCCGTTCGACCTGCCCGAGGCGGAGTCGGAGCTGGTGGCCGGTTTCCACACGGAGTACAGCGGAGTCCGCTTCGCCCTCTTCTTCCTCGGCGAGTACGCGAACATGATCGTCATCTCGGCGATCGCGGTGACGGTCTTCCTCGGCGGCTGGCTGCGCCCCTTCCCGAGCGTCGAGGCGCTCGCCTTCCTCGACCTGGTGCCCGGGGTCGCCTGGTTCTTCCTCAAGGTGTTCGCCTTCCTCTTCCTCTTCATCTGGTTCCGCGGCACCTTCCCGCGGTTCCGGTTCGACCAGCTGATGGACCTGGGGTGGAAGTGGCTGATTCCCCTCTCGCTGGCCAACGTGCTGGTGACCGGGCTCGTCGTGGTGCTGGTGGACCGGGGGCCTTGAGATGAGCGCGCTCAAGCGGTTCCTCGACAAGATCCTCCTGCTCGACCTCTTCGCCGGCCTGGCGATCACCGGGCGGCACCTGTTCCGCCGGAAGGTCACCATCCAGTACCCGGAGGAGCGGCTCGAGCCGGCCGACCGGTTCCGCGGCATGTTCCGGCTCGACGCGGAGCGCTGCATCAAGTGCACGCTCTGCGCCCGCGACTGCCCGATCGACATCATCTACATCGACTGGCACCAGGAGACGAACCCGGAGACGGGCAAGAAGGAGAAGGTGCTCGACCGGTTCGACATCGACATCCAGCGCTGCATGTTCTGCGGCCTCTGCGAGGAGGCCTGTCCGACCGAGCCGAAGTCGATCTGGCTCACCACCAAGACCTACGAGCTCGCGAGCTACGACCGTTGGCGGAACCTCTACGTCACCATGGAGCAGCTCGAGAGCTGGCGGGTGCGTCCGAAGTACACCGACGAGGAGGTCGCCTGATGGAGACGCGGCGCGGAGGGGCCCCGTGGAGCTGCTGATCGCGCACGGGGCGACGATCCTCTTCTACCTCTTCGCCGCGGTGGTGGTGGCGGGGGCGGTGGGGGTGGTCGCGCTCCGCAACCCGATGTACGGCGCGCTCTGCCTGCTCGCCACCTTCCTCGGCGTGGCCGCTCTCTTCCTGCTGCGCCACGCGGAGTTCGTCGGCGTGGTGCAGATCTTCGTCTACGGCGGCGGCGTGATGGTCCTCTTCCTCTTCGTCATCATGCTGGTGAACCTCCACCGCCTGCGCGAGGTCAGGATGCTGGCGTCGACGGCGCCGCTCGCGGCCGTGGTGGCGGTGCTGCTCGTGGGCATGCTGCTGTGGGCGGTCGTCGCCCTTCCGGGGGGCGGCGCCGCGGCGGGAGCGGCGGGCACCGCGGCGCTGCGGGAAGTGGCGGGCGAGGAGCTCGGCAACTCCGAGGCGGTGGCCTGGGTCCTCTTCCGCGACCACCTGGTGGCGTTCGAGGTGGCGTCGCTCTTCCTGCTGGTGGCGATGATCGGCGCGGTCGTCCTCGGGAGGAAGCGATGAGCCTGGCGCCGATCGGGACGGGCCACTTCCTGGTCCTCGGCGCGATCCTCTTCGGAATCGGCCTGTTCGGGATCCTGACGCGCCGGAACCTGATCACGGTCCTGATGTCGGTGGAGCTCCTGCTCAACTCGGCGAACCTGAACCTCGTCGCCTTCGCCCACGAGCGGGCCGACCTCACGGGGCAGGTCTTCGCGGTCTTTACCATCGCGGTGGCGGCGGGGGAGGCGGCGGTCGGCCTCGGCATCCTGCTGGCGCTGTTCCGCCTGCGGGCGACCACCGAGCTCGACCGGGCGCGGGAGCTGGAGGGCTGAGGCGGTGCTGCGCCTGCTCTGGCTGATCCCGCTGTTGCCCTTGCTGGGCGCCCTCGCGAACGGGGTGCTGCTGCGGGGACGGCTCTCGCAGCGCGGAGTGACGGCGGTCGCCTGCGGCAGCGTCGCCGGCTCGCTGCTGGCGGCGCTCGCCGCCGTGGTCGCCTACGCCGCCGACCCGGCGCACGCCGGCGGGAAACCGTTCGAGCTGGTCGTCTGGTCCTGGGTGCCGGCCGGCCTCCTGAAGCTCCCGGGCGGGCCCGGCGAGCTCTCGATCGACCTCGCCTTCCTCCTCGACCCGCTGTCGTCGGTGATGCTGCTGGTGGTGACGTTGGTGGGGTTCCTGATCCACGTGTACTCGGTGGGTTACATGGGTCACGAGGAGGGTTACCAGCGGTTCTTCGCGTACATGAACCTGTTCATGGGTGCGATGCTGCTGCTGGTGCTGGGGAACAACTTCCTGGTGACGTTCGTGGGCTGGGAGGGAGTGGGTCTGTGCTCGTACCTCCTGATCGGCTTCTACTACGACCAGGAGTTCCCGCCGTACGCGGGGCGCAAGGCGTTCATCGTGAACCGGGTGGGGGACTTCGCGTTCCTGGTGGGGCTGTTCGCGCTGGCGTCGCGGTACGGGACGCTGAACTACACGACGCTGTTCGGCGCGGAGGGAGTGGGCGAGGGCTTGGTGCGGGCGAACGTCGCGGGGGCTACGGAGCCGTATCTGCTGGGCTTGTCGTTCGCGGGGTTCGTGGCGCTGTGCCTGTTCGTGGGGGCGATGGGCAAGTCGGCGCAGATTCCGCTGTACGTGTGGCTGCCGGACGCGATGGCGGGTCCGACGCCGGTGTCGGCGCTGATCCACGCGGCGACGATGGTGACGGCGGGCGTGTACATGGTGGTGCGGTCGAACGTGCTCTACCAGCTCTCGCCGGGGGTGTCGCTGTTCGTGGCGGGGGTGGGGGCGGCGACGGCGCTGTTCGCGGCGACGATCGGCCTGGCGCAGGACGACATCAAGAAGGTGCTGGCGTACTCGACGGTGTCGCAGCTGGGGTACATGTTCCTGGGGGCGGGGGTGGGTGCGTACACGGCGGCGATCTTCCACCTGGGGACGCACGCGTTCTTCAAGGCGCTGCTGTTCCTGGGGGCGGGGTCGGTGATCCACGCGATGTCGGGCGAGCAGGACATTCGGAAGATGGGGGGCCTGGCGAAGGCGCTGCCGGCGACGTACGGGACGTTCCTGGTGGCGACGGTGGCGATCGCGGGGATTCCGCCGCTGGCCGGGTTCTTCAGCAAGGACGAGATCCTGGCGGGGGCGTTCGCGGGGCACCACTACGTGCTCTGGGGGGTGGGCCTGCTCACCGCGGGGCTGACGGCGTGCTACATGTGGCGCCTCTTGACGCTGACGTTCTGGGGGGAGTTCCGGGGGACGGCCGAGCAGCGGCACCACCTGCACGAGTCGCCGCGGGTGATGACGGTGCCCTTGCTGCTGCTGGCGGTGGGGGCGGTGGGAGCGGGTTGGATCGGGATCCCGTCGGGGATGACGTTCCACGCGGTGGACCTGAACTGGCTGCACCACTGGCTGGAGCCGGTGGTGCGTCCGCTCTCGGGCGCAGGCCACCACGGGCTGACGCTGGGGGTGGAGTGGGCGCTGATCCTGGGGTCGGTGGCGGTGGCGGTGGCGGGGATCCTGGTGGCGCGGCGGCTGTGGGGCCGGCGCGGGGTGGGGGCGGACGACGCCTTCGCCGCGAAGCTGCCCCGCGTACAGCGCACGCTCAGCAACAAGTACTGGGTCGACGAGCTCTACGAC
>JAHDVN010000034.1 GCA_023384635.1 Thermoanaerobaculia bacterium | reverse complement strand
GGCGGTGGCGGCCAGGGCGGCGCCCTCGAAGGGCAGCTCCGTGACCCGGGCCAGGAAGTCGCTGCCGTTGAGCAGGGAGAGGGCGGCCCACGAGTGGAGCTCGCCGCCGATGGGATAGAAAGCCGGCGACGGGTCTCCCACGGCGAACTTGATCATTCTCAGATCGCCACTGCGCCACCAGGTCGCGGCCGCCGAGAGGTGGTAGGAGAGGTCGTCGAATGCGTGATAGCCCGGCGGAAGGGACCGGCCCCAGGCGATCGCCTGTGCCAGCGCGGCGCCGACCCATGCCAGGGCGAGCAGCGGCAGGGCGGCTCCGCGCGGAAACGCGGCTCCCCGGATGACGCGAACGGGGTCGGATTCCCCTGGGCTGGCCAGGCCGGCTGGTCCTCGGCTGCGCACGGCGGCGGCTCCGACGGCCAGCGCTCCGACCGCGCCCCAGAAGTAGCCGGGACGAAGAAGGCCGAAGAGCCCCAGGCCGATGGCGAGAGTCGGGATGACGGTGGCGACGCAGACCGCGATCCCTACGAGCATGTCGAGCGCGGTGGCGGAACCGAGGAGTCTCCTCGAGATGGAATCGGCGAGGAACAGGAGAGTGACGATGGAGAGCCAGACTCGCAAGGTCTGCAGGCCCGAGAGATCGCCGCCGAACGAGGTCCCGAGAGCGAGAGCGACGAGGCCGAGGCCTGCGGCGAGGCCCAGGGCGGTGGTGGAGCTCGGTCTCCTCGGCGCGTGGCGTTCCCTATCCGCCATCTCTCCTCGTTGTGGCCCTCGCGTCCACTTCGCCTGCGGACGCACTCTCCGGGTGTCCAGGGCGACAAGCCTAGCGCAGGCCCGAGATCCCCCACGCCAAGAGAGGTGACGACAGGTGCGACAGGTGCCAGGCGACTCGCTGACGACAGGTGCGACAGGGTGGACAGGGTGCCAGGCGATTTGCGACAGATGCAATGGGGATCTCGCGTCTAGGTGGGCATGCCACGCCGCCTGCGCTACGTACCCCCCGGGGGGGCCCTCGTCGAAGTCACCTGCCGTACGCTCCAGTCCCGCTTCCTCTTGCGCCCCTCGCCCCTCCTCTGCGAGATCACCCTCGGCATCCTCGGCCGCGCCCAGCGTCTCTCCGGGGTGGCGATCCACGCCTTCGTCTTCCTCGCGAACCACTACCACCTGCTCGTCTCCGTCTCCGACGCTGCCCAACTCGCGAGGTTCGCCGGCTACTTGACCTCCAACCTCGCGCGCGAGGCCGGACGGATCCACGCCTGGAGAGAGAGGCTCTGGGGCCACCGCTACGAGGCGATCCTGGTGAGCGAGGAGGACGAAGCCCTGGTCGAACGCCTTCTCTACCTCGCCCGGCAGGGGTGCAAGGAGGGTCTCGTCTCAGATCCCCTGGAGTGGCCCGGGGCCACCAGCTGGCAGGCGATGCTGGACGGTGGGCCCCTCGAGGGGACGTGGTTCGACCGGACGGCGGAGAGCCGTGCGCAGCGCAAGGGGCTCGAGCTCGACGCCCGGGAGTTCGCGAGCCCGGAGACCGTGGTGCTCACGCCGCTTCCGGCCTGGGCGCATCTCGAGCCGGGGGTCCAGCGGGAGCGGCTGCGGGAGCTGCTCGCTCTCGCCCGGGCAGAGGCCGCGGCAATGCGGCACGAGACGGGCCGCAAGCCGCCGGGACGGGAGGCGGTGGTCGGGCAGAACCCGCACGGGTCCCCGGCACGGAGCAAGAAGGGCCCGGCGCCGCTCGTGCACGCAGCGAGCCGCGAGCTGCGAAGGACCTACCGGGAGGCCTACCGACTGTTCGCCGCTGCTTACCGCCGCGCGGCCGAGGCGCTGCGGGCCGGGATCGAAGCCGTGGCCTTCCCCGAGGGCTGCTTCCCGCCGCCGGGGCCGTTCCGAAGACCGGCCACCGCCTGAAGCCGGACGCTCCGCCCGAGCTGCACCCGAGGCCCCAGCCGGGAGGCGCGTGCCTTCCGGAGACCTGCAAGATCTGTCGAGGCCAGCGGCCACGGCGCGCGGAACGGTTGTCGATGTGAAAGGCAGTCCCGATCCGCACCAGAAGCAATCCGTCGGGGTGAATCCACCCGTGGTGCCGGAGTTCCAGCCCCCAAGGACACCGCCATTCACGAGAGTCACCTGGCACCGAGAAGCGCCGGGGCGCCTCGAGTCCTCCATGGACCGCGGATGTGGCGAGAATCGGCTGGCACCTCACCTGGGAACGGCGCAGGTGCTATGCTGCCGCGGCGCGGCGCCTGACCCTGTCGGCGCCCCAACCTCTTCCCCATGGCGGAGCTCGTCCCGTACCCCTTCGGCGCCCTCGTCGCGCGCGCCTTCCGGGAGCTCGAGCGCCAGGAGGCCATCTTCGACCTGTCGGCCCACCGCTTCTGGCCGGGCGACCCCGGGCGCGACTTCTCCGTCCAGATCCACGGCGAGCGGATCCCCACCCCGCTCGGGCCGGCGGCGGGCCCCCACACCCAGATGGCGCAGAACCTGGTTCTCGCCTGGCTCGCCGGAGGCCGGGCGATCGAGCTGAAGACCGTCCAGGTGCGCGACGACCTCGCGATCCCCCGCCCCTGCATCGACATGCGCACCGTCGGCTTCAACGCCGAATGGTCGCAGGAGCTCAAGATCGAGGAGTCGCTCGCCGAGTACGTGAAGGGGGCGATGCTCATCCGTCTCCTCGCCGCGAGCGGCCGCCTCCCGGTCGATCCCGGCACCGCGCCCTTCCACCTCGACATGAGCCTCGGCTACGACCTCGCCGGGATCCGCAGCGAGCGCGTGGGGAGCTTCGTGGACGGGATGACCGACGCCTCCGCCCTCGTCGACCGGCTGCGCCGTGAGATCCCCGCCTGGCTCGGCGAGCTCCGGGAGCTCGACTTTCCGACGCGCCTCTCGGCTTCGGTCACGCTCAGCACCTTCCACGGCTGCCCGCCCGACGAGATCGAACGGATCGCCGCGCACCTGCTCGCCGAGCGCGACCTCAACTGCGTCGTCAAGCTCAACCCCACGCTCCTCGGCCGCGAACTGCTCGAAGAGATCCTCCACGACCGGCTCGGCTACCACGATCTCGCGGTGCCCGAAAGCGCCTTCGCCACCGACCCGGGCTGGGAGCGCGCCGCCGACATGGTGGGACGCCTCCTCGAGCTCGCGACGCGCCGCGGGCGCGGCTTCGGCGTCAAGCTCACCAACACCCTGATCGTCGAGAACCGCACCGGCTTCCTGCCCGCCTCGGAGCGGGAGGTCTATCTCTCCGGACCACCGCTCCACGCGCTCGCCGTGGCCCTCGTCGCCCGATTCCGTGACGCTTTCGGCGCCGCCCTGCCGCTCTCCTTCTCCGCCGGCATCGACCGCGCGAACTACCCCGACGCCGTGGCGCTCGGGCTGGCCCCCGTGACCGTCTGCACCGACCTGCTGAAGAAGGGGGGCTACGGCCGCCTGGCCGCCTACCACACCGCCCTAGCCGCCCGCTTCGACGCCGTGGGAGCGAGGGACGTCGAGGAGTTCGCCCTGCGCCGCTTCGGCGAAGCCCTTCCGGCTCTGGCGCGAGCGGGTGCCGCCCCGGGGAGCCGGGCGCTCGAGGCCGGTCGGCAGGCGCTCGAGGCCGGGGACGACCCCGGCACCGCAGCCGGGCCGGAGCTCTGGAAGCGCTGGTGGGACGAGACGCTCCGCGCCAACGCCGCCCGCTACCTGGACCAGGTCCTCGCCGACCCTCGCTACGCCCGCGAGCGCAACGCGACTCCGCCGCCCCGGATCGACCGGCGGCTCGCGCTCTTCGACTGCGTGACCTGTGACCTCTGTGTCCCGGTCTGCCCGAACGATGCCAACTTCACCTTCGGCACCGGTCCGACCGAACTCCCCTCCCTCCGGGCTCGCCGCGCGAGAATCGCCTGGCACCTGGAGCGGGAGGAGCCGGTCCGGCTCGCGGCGCGGCACCAGATCGGCAACTTCGCCGACTTCTGCAACGACTGCGGCAACTGCGACGTCTTCTGCCCCGAGGAAGGGGCCCCCTACCGACTCAAACCCCGCCTCTTCGGGAGCGAGGTCGCCTGGCGTGCCGACGGCGAGCGGGAGCCCGGCCGGGACGGCTTCTTCCTCCACCGCGGCGCCGACGGCGATCTCGTGTTCGCCCGCCTCGGCGGGCGCGAGCTCCGCCTCGCCGTCGCAGGGTGCCATGCGATTTTCACGGGGCCGGGATTCCGCTTCGCCTTCGACCTCGGCGATCCCGCCGGCTCGCTCGCCGGCGAGGCCGACCCGGGTCTCGACGAAGTCGACCTCGGTCCCGCCTTCCTGCTCGATTACCTGCGCCGCGCCCTGCTCGACGGCCCGCGCGTCAACCCCGTCAACGCCCTCTCGGAGACCCACCCGTGACCGACACCCAGCTAACCGCCCGCCTCGACCGCCTCGCCGCCGCCGACCTCGGCGCGCTCCACGGCCGGAGCCTGCTCGCCACCCAGGACTGGTCGACGGCCGAGATCGAGCTCCTCTGCCAGACCGCCGAGCTCCTCGAGCTCCTCGACCGCGCCGGAGTCCCGACCCGGCTCTTCCCGCACGAGCTCCACCTCGCCCTCTTCTTCGACGCCTCCACGCGCACCAAGTCGAGCTGGGCGGGGGCCGCCGCGCGCCTCGGCGCGAGTCCGGTGATCCTCGAGGGGGGCTCGACCCAGGTCTCCCACGGCGAGACCGCCGAGGAGACCGGCGCCATGCTCGGCATGAACGCCCACGCCCTCGGCATCCGCCACGACCTCATCCTCGGCGAGGGGAACCTCTTCCAGCGCGGCGTGGCGCAGGGGATCGCCGACTACCTCCGCGCCACCGGGAGCGACCGCGTCGTGCCGGTGGTCAACCTCCAGTGCGACGTGGACCACCCGACCCAGGCGCTCGCCGACCTCTGCTGGCTCCGCGAGCGCTTCCCCGGCGGCCTCGCCGGCCGCACGATCGCCGTCTCCTGGGCCTACTCGCCGAGCTATGCCAAGCCGCTCTCGGTGCCGCAGGGGCTCCTCGCCCTGATGACCCGCTTCGGAATGCATGTGCGCCTCGCCCACCCGCCCGGCTACGACTTGATCCCCGACACGGTCGTCGCGGCGCGCGCCAACGCCGCCGCCAGCGGCGGCAGCCTCGCCTTCTGCGGCTCGATGGAGGAGGCGTTCGCGGACGCCGACGTCGTCTACCCGAAGAGCTGGGGCCCGTACGACCTGATGCTCGAGCGGGTCGGCGCCTGGAAGGGCGGGAACATGGCCCAGATGAAGGAGATCGAGCGCCGGGCGCTGGAGCGCAACGCCAGCCACCGCGACTGGATCTGTGACGAGGCGAAGCTCGCCGGCACGCGCGGCGGCGATGCTCTCTACCTGCACTGCCTGCCGGCCGACATCGGTGCCGAGGTGAGCCCCGGAGTGTTGGAGCGCTTCCGCTTCGACCTCGCGCGGCAGGCCAACAAGAAGCCGTACGTGATCATGGCGGCCCTCGCTCTGGCCAAGAAGCCCGGGCTCGTCGAGCGGCTGCGGGAGATGACGGAGCGATGAGCGACCCGATGATCGGACAAGAGACGCTCGATGCGCGGATCGCGCGCCGGGCCGCGGAGCTGCGGCCCCTGGCCGAGACGATCCTGAAGGAGGCGGTACGGCTCCCCGCCGACCACGTCGACCGTCCGGTCGACGCCGGGGGCGATCCCCGCTGTGGCCTCTCGAACCACGAGGGGCCGCGCCTGGAGTACCTGCGCCGGATGGCGATCGAGCACGGCGCCGTGGACCGCCCCGAGGACATCGGCTTCGACGGCTTCGGCAACCTCGTTTGGAGCCTCGAGGACTCCGCCGACGGGGTGCCAGCCGACTTGAAGAGCGTGGTCTGGTTCGACGGCCACACCGACACGGTCGACGCCCTGCGTCATCGCTGGCCGGCGGTGAGCGGCGGTGGCCTCGACGCCTACCGCGGCCTCGTCGACGCGGAGCGCCTCGACCGCGGCGCCCTGCGCCGGGCCCTCGCCTGGCTCCCGCCCGACGAGGAGTGGCGGCACCTCCTCTGGGGACGCGGCGCGGCCGACCAGCTCGGCGGCGTCGTCGCCCAGCTCGTCTCCTCGATCGTGCTGCGTGAGCTCAAGGCCGAGGGCTCGCTCCGCGGCGTGATCGTGCGCCACCTCGCCACCGTCGCCGAGGAGGACAACGACGGCGGCGGCCCGATGTGGGCGGTCCGCCACGAGCTCCCGGGTGCGCCGCCGGAGCGGATTCCGGACGTCGTGGTGCTGAGCGAGCCGACCGGCTGCGCGCGGGAGGGCGCGCTCGGCATCTACCGCGGCCAGCGCGGGCGGATGCAGATCGAGGTCACCGTCACCGGCAAGAGCTGCCACGGCTCGATGCCGCACGAGGGGCGCAACCCGCTGGAGTTCGGCGGCGCCATCCTCGCCGAGGCGGCCGAGGCCGCCGCGTGCGGCGACGGCTTCGGGGACGATCCGTTCCTCGGCCGCGGCACGCGCACCGCGAGCTGGGCGCAGCTGGAGACGCCGTCCGACTGCGCGGTCCCCGAGCGCTTCACCTTCCGCCTCGACCGGCGCCTGACCGCCGGCGAGGACCCGGAGCGGGCGCGCCGCGACGTCGAGGAGCTGCCGTCGGTCGCCCACGCGCGCACCGCCGGGCTCGCGGTCGAGGTGCGAGTTCCCACCTATGACGTTCCGAGCTGGCGGGGCGTCGTCCCGGGCAACGCCCAGATCTACCCGGGCTGGCTCACCCCCGAGGAGCACCCGGCGATCGCCGCGGCGCTCGCCACCTACCGCGCCGTCGTCACGCCGCACGTGGCGGGTGATGGGATGGGCGGCGCGCCGCGCCGCGAGCCCCGACTCTCACGTTGGATCTTCTCCACCGACGGCGTCGGCATTCCGGTGCCGCGCGAGGGCTCCGGGATCGACATCCCGGCGCGGAAACAGTGGGTCGAATCGGGGAGCTTCCGCCACCCGGCGATGTTCGGGATCGGCCCCGGCATCGAGCAGTACGCCCACCAGGTCGGCGAGTGCCTCGACGGGCGCGAGCTGCCGCTCGCGATCGCCTTCTACGCCCGCTTCCCGAGCCGCTTCCGCGCCGAGGTGGGCGGCTGATCCAGACCCTGCTCGCGGCCTTCGCCGCCCTCCTGCTCGGCTGGGCCTGGGCCTCCGGGCTCGGAGCGTGGCGCTGGCGCCGGGGCTCCGCCGCACTCGAGGCGCGCTTGGCAGCTTCGGCGCCGGCCGGCGATCCACCGCCGTTCCGGCAAGCCGAGCTCGACGGCCTCCCGGACCCGGTGGCGCGCTTCCTCGGCCGGGTCCTCGCCGACGGGCAACCCATCCCGGCCGAACTGAAAATCGCCTGGCACGGTGTCTTCAACATGGGCGGGCCGGGCAAGGACGGCTGGAAGCACTTCACCGCCCGGCAGCTTTTCGTTCCCGGCGCCCCTGGCTTCGTCTGGGACGCCCGGATCGCGATGGCGCGCGGGGTGCCGGTCCGCGTGCGCGACGGCTTCGTGGGCGGGCGCGGCACGATGCACGGCGCGGTCCTCGGCCTGGTGACCGTGGTGCGGAGTGAGGGGAGTCCGGAGCTCGCCACGGCTGCCCTCCAGCGCTATCTCGGCGAGGCGGTCTGGTTCCCGTTCGCGCTGCTCCCCCGCCACGGGGTGAGGTGGAGTGCGATCGACGAGGGCTCCGCCCGGGCGACGCTCTGCGTGGGGGAGATCTCGGTCTCGCTGGAGTTCCGCTTCGGCGACGACGGCCTCGTCGCCTCCGTCTACGCCCCCGCCCGCATCTTCGACGACGGCAGGAACCCGCCCCGCCCGCTCCCCTGGCAGGCCCGCAACCTCGTCTGGGGAGAGGTCGATGGCCGCCTCGTCCCCCGCGACGCGGTCGTCGAGTGGCTCCTCCCGGAGGGCCCGTGGGCCTACTGGCGCGGCGGGCCGCTACGGATCGCGACCGACGCCGCCGGCGAGCTCCCCGGCTAGACGGGACGGCGCGGTCGAGCCGCACCCACAGGGTGCGCCCACAGGGTGCCAGGCGACTTGCGGCGAGGACACCACCTCCGCGCAAGCTGCGCGTAGGGTGCCAGGCGACTTTCCGCCGCGAAAGGTGCCAGGCGATCTTCCGGATCTTCCAGATCCTCCGGAGCGCTACGAGCTGGCGCCCGACTCGGTGTCAGCCTTCTCCGGCGGCCCTCCGCAGCGCGACCACCTTCCCCGCCGCCTCCTGCCCCCGCTCCAGCACCTGGAGCCGGACCCGGCCCGTGGCGAGCAGCCGGTCCTCGCCGTCCCGCACCTCGGCCTGCCAGACCTGCGTGCTGCGCCCCTGGTGCAGCGGCCGGGCGACGCAGCGCAGCACCCCCCCGCGCGCCGCCCGCAGAAACGACGTCGTGTTCTCCAGGCCCACCGCGCTGCCGCCCCGCTCCATCACGCTCAGGGCCGCGCCCGTGCTGCAGAGCGCCTCGATCATCCCGGCGTACACCCCCCCGTGCACCAGGCCGTACGGCTGCAGGTGCTGATCCCCGATGCTCGTCTCGGCGATCAGTTCCCTGGCCGTGGCACGCACGTAGCGCAGTCCCATCGCGGCGTCGAAACCCGTCACGTGGGCATTGATCAGCTCGAGGACGTTCGGCGGCGGGTCGGCCATGGCGATCCCCTTCCTGGTTCGACAGCCCGGGCGGGTCTGCGCGGGCGAGCCGGTCCCTACTCCCGCCGCCGTCCCGTGCAGAGCACCGCCACGCGGTCGCCCGGAGCAAGTGCTCCCGCCCGGGCGAGCGCCAGGGCGCCGGCGAGGCCGGCGGTGCCGGTCGGGTCGGCGGCGATGCCGGTGGCGCGCAGCGCCAGCTCGTTCGCCTCGACGAGCGTCGCCTCGTCGACTACGAGTGCCCGCCCGCCGCTCGCCAGCATCCCCTCGACCACCGCCAGCCAGTCGTAGGTCTCGTCGTCGAGGATCCCCCGCGCCACGCTCGCCGGCGCCGTCTCCCACGGCCACATGAACCCGGAGCGATGCGTCGCGGCGTAGCGGAGTGCCTCTTCAGAGGGGAGGCCCGTGGCCGCCACGCGCTCGAAGGCCCGCGCCAACGGATGCGCAGAGGCGGTCTGCACGGTGTGGATCCGCGGCAGGCGCGGGAGGAGGCCGAGGGCGTGCGCCTCGCCGAGGGCCTGCGCGCAGGCGCTCGCGAGCGCCCCGCCGCCGACCTGGACCACGAGGTGGTCGAGCCGCTCGCCCGCGCGCAGCAGCGCCGAGACGATCTCCCAGGCGAGCGTCATCCCTCCCTCGAGCACGAGGCCGTTCTCGCTCCCCTGGCAGGTGAACGGCAGCGCCCCCGCCGCGATCGCCTCGCGGTAGCGCAGCAAGCAGGGATCGCCGCTCTCCCCGGCCCGCCGCGGGCAGACCGCGAGCTCGGCGCCGAGGTCCGCGAGGCGGGCCATCACCGGTGGCTCGGCGTCGGGGGGGACGAAGACCTGGAGCCGCCGCCCCGCCGCCCCCGCCACCACCGCCGCCGCCAGCGCCGCGTTGCCGCAGCTGGCGACCGCGAGCGGTACCTCGCCTCCCGGCAGGTGGAGCGCGAGGCCGACGAGGTGGCGCGCCTTGTGGGAGCCGGAGACGTTGCCGGTCTCGTCCTTCACCCAGAGCGAGCCCTCCGGCCCGAGACCGAGGGCGTCGGCGAGCGCGCGGCTCGGGGCGAACGGAGTCTCGCGGAAACCGCGGCCGTCGACCGCCGCGATCGCGCGGTCGAAGCGCCCGACCTCGGCGGCGAAGTCGGGGTCGCTCCACCCCGCCGCGAGCGCGACCTGGTGGCTCAGCAGGAGACGCCGGTAGCGCACGAACGGGTTCGGCTCGGGGTCGAGGAATTGGGAACGGAGCTCGTCCACCGGTCCGAGGAGGGCCGGATCGAGGCGGCGCCGCAAGACGTGGTCGACGTCGTCCCCCGGCCGCGCCTCGGGGCACCGGCACGGCAGCGGCGGCGCCAGGACGGCCTCCCAGCCGCAGCCGCCGCAGAGCCAGCGGAGAGCCGGCGCGGCGGTCATGGTCGAACGCCTCGCTCCCCCGCCCAGGTCCCTCGACTTCGCTCGGGACGACAGCTAGAGGGCTCCCTCCCTCTACCTCGTTCCTCGCAACGACGAGCGAGGAGCATCGTCGTTCCGAACGAATGCGAGGAACCTCGACGCTCGCGGTGTCGCCTCGCGCTGCCCTCTCTCACGAGCCCAGCCCGGTCGCCCGATTGAACTCCTCGATCAGCGCGTCCCAGGCCGGGAGCAGGTCGCGCAGACCGCGCCAGAAAGCCTGCTCGCGGCGGGCGGAGAACTCCCCGATCGAGAGCCCCTGCTGCTCGACCCAGGTGAAGTAGCCGAGGTTGAAGATCCGGCGCCGGTCGCGGCTGTCGAGCTCGAGCAGGTGCTCGGTCGAGACGCCGAGCAGGTGGCGGCCGAAGACCTCCGCCGCCTCCGCCGCGCCGAAGCCGCGCGGGTAGTCGCGCGCCAGCGTCCGCCGGTGCTCGCTCGCGTACATCGCCGCGCTGTCGGTCGCGACGGTGATCAGGACGTCGTCCGGCCCGAGGTCGAGCCGCCGGGCGGTCATGATCGCCGCCAGCAGGTTGCAGATCGAGGAGAAACCGAAGCGGCCGAGCTCGGCGATCAGCGCGGCGGGCACGCCCTTGCGCTCGAGGTGGGCGCGCCCCTCGGGGTGGTTGAAGAGCACGTCGAGGGCGTCGGTGGCGCGGTCGGAGACCGCCGCCACGAGGTCGGTGTTCATCACGTTGTGGATCAGCGGGATGTGCTTGTCGCCGATCCCCTGGATGTTGTGGGCGCCGAAGCCGTTCTCGAGCATCGTCGGGCACTCGAGCGCCTCGGCGGCGACGATCGCCGCCCCGAACCGCTCCTTGAGCCGGTCGCCGGCCGCCAGCGTCCCCGCCGAGCCGCTCGCCGAGACGAACGCCGCGAGCCGCAGCCGCGGGTTGCCTGCGTGGAGATGGAGGAACACCTCCTCGAGCGCGCCGCCGGTGCAGAGAAAGTGGCCGAGGTAGTTGCCGAACTCGGAGAACTGATTGAAGACGATGTTCGCCGCGTCGCGGTCGAGCTCGGCGCACTTGTCGTAGATCTCCTTGACGTTGCTCTCGCTGCCCGGGGTGCGGATCACGTCCTCCGGAGCGACCACCCAGCGCGCCAGCCAGTCGAAGCGTTCGCGGCTCATCTCTTCGGGGAGCACGGCGACGCCGCGGCAGCCCATGATGCGCGAGATCGCCACCCCGCCCCGGCAGTAGTTGCCGGTCGAGGGCCAGACGGCGCGGTGGCGCGTCGGGTCGAACTGACCGGTGATCAGCCGCGGCGCCAGGCAGGTGTACGCCGGCAGCACCTTGTGGGCGTGGATCATCGGGAAGCGGTCGGCGGGCAGCACCACGATCGGCGCCGCCACCCCGGTGAGCGCTTCGGGGAGCACGAGGTAGTCGGGCAGCGCGAGCGGCGCCGCGCTCCCCCGCGGCGGGTTGTACCAGTGGACGCGGAACAGGTTCGCGGGATCGGGCGCGTCCGGGTCGACCGCGGCGACGCGCGCGGCGAGCGCCGGCGGCAGGGCCTGCGGCGCGGCGAGCTGGGCGAAGGTGGGCAGCACGATGCCGGCCTCGCGGCAGCGCGCGACGCTCCGGGCGAGCACCTCGCGGTCGAGGATCTCGGTCTCGAGTCCCAGGGTGGGCATGAGGGGTCCTCTCGGACGGGCAGGGGGTTCAGGGGAGCGCGCACATGCGCGCGGCGAGGCGCTCGGCCTCGCGCGCGGCCTCGGCGCGGATCGCGTCGAGGTCGCCGGTGAGCAGGCGGCCGCCGGCGACCACCGGCCGGCCGGCCACGAGGAGGTGGAGGACGCCCTCGGGGGCGAGCGCCGCGGCATCGGCCGCGGCGCCGGGCGCGAGCGGCACGAACCGCTCGCCGAAGCGCTCGGCGAGCAGGCTCCAGCCTCCCGTCACCCGCCGCTCGACGGCCTCCCGCGGCTCGCCGTGGACCGCCGCCTCGGTGCGCAGCGCCTCGGCCTCCTCCTCCATCCGCGCCGGGTAGCCGTCGGTGCCGAGCGCCACCCGGTCGCTCGCGGCGAGCGCCGCCGGGTAGCCGACCCGGTTGCCGCGGTTCGAACGCGGGTTCTGCACCAGCCAGAGGCCGTGGTCGGCGGCGAGGCGCACCTGGTCGGCGGTGAGGTGCACGCCGTGCGCGAGGATCGAGCCGGGCGGGAGCGCCCCGAGGTCGAGGAGGCGCTCGAGCGGCCCAGCCCAGCCGCGTCGCTGTGCGTCCGCGACGTCGGCCACGTCCTCGGCGACGTGGACGTGGAGTACCGTGCCGAGCTCGCGGCAGAGCTCCCCCGCCTCCCGCACCGTCTCGTCGGAGACCGTGAACGAGGCGTGGAGGCCGACCGCGCCGCGCACCAGGGGGCGGCGGTTGCCGAGCAGGAAGCGGCGGCACTCGGCGAGGCCCCGGCGCGCCTCGTCGCGGCCGCCGTTGCGCTCCGTGGCGCCGTAGCAGAGGACGGCACGCATCCCGAGCTCCTGGCAGGCGTCGGCGAGCAGGTCGAGCGAGCCCTCGAGGCAGGAGGGCGACTCGTGGTGGTCGACGCGCGCCGGGGTGCCGGCGAGGAGCGCCTCGGCGACGTAGAAGCGCGCCGCGGCGGCGAGCGCGCGCTCGTCGAGCGCCCGGTCGAGCCGCCACCAGAGCCGCTCCAGGATCTGGACGAACGTCTCCGGCGGCGGCTCCGGCGCCGGCAGCCCGAACGGTGCCAGCCCGCTGTAGAGGTGGGTGTGGGCGTTGACGCGCCCTGGGCCGATCCGGCAGTCGGCGGCCTCGAGGACCTCCTCAGCCTCGCTCCCGGCGGCCTCGCGCCCGAAGCGGACGACGCGCTCCCCGTCGGCGGCGAGCGCGATCCCGTCGGCGTCCGGACCGAGGCGGATCAAGAGGTCCCCCGCCCCTCGCCGCGCGGCGGGATCCGCCCCACTCCCGCCATCGCGCGCGCCGCCGGGGAGTCCTTCATCGGCAGCGTGGTGCGGCGGATGCCGTCGAAGGCGGCGAGCGCTCCGGCCACCGCCGCGGCGGTGGGGACGAGGCCGATCTCCCCCACCCCCTTCGCCCCGAACGGCCCCTCGGGCTCCGCCTCCTCGACCAGGATCGCCTCGACGCGCGGCATGTGCTTGGCGCGCAGCGCCCCGAGCTCTCGCAGGCGGTGGGTCGCCGGGATTCCCTCCGGGCAGGGGAGCTCTTCGGTCAGCGCGTAGCCGAGGCCCATCGCCACCGCCCCCTCGATCTGCCCCTCGCAGAGCTTCGGGTTGAGCGCGCGGCCGACGTCGTGCGCGGCCACGATCTCCTCCACCCGCCCCTCGGCGTCGAGCAGGCAGAGCTGCGCCGCGAAGCCGTAGGTGGTGTGCGTCTTGCCGGCGACCCCGGGACGTGGGGCCACGGTGTCGTCGATCCGCACCTCGCCCGGGTACTCGTTCCCCGCGAGGTCGGCCAGCCCGAGGCCGCGGTCGAGGTCGGCGCGCAGCTTCGCCGCCGCGTTCTGGACCGCGCGGCCGGCCAGCAGCGTGCCGCGCGAGCCGGTGGTCTGGCCGCAGCCGAGCTCGTAGCGGGTGTCGACGCGCGGCCGGAAGAGCTCCGCCGGCAGGCCGGTCGCCTCCACCGCGCACTGCACCAGCACCGTGAGGAGCCCCTGCCCCATCTCGGTGAAGCCGTTGAAGAGGCCGACCGTGCCGTCCTCCTCCACCACCAGCCGGGCGCGGCCGTACTCGACCGCCCCGTTGCCGAGGCCGGAGTTCTTGATCCCGCAGGCGATGCCGACCGCGCGCCCGGAGCGCTTTGCGGCGTAGTAGCGGTCGCGCACCGCCGCGAGGCACGGCTTGACGCCGACCGAGGCGGTGAGGACCTGGCCGGTGGTGAGCGCATCGCCCGGATCGATCGCGTTGCGCCAGCGGATCTCCCAGCCGTCGAGGCCCGCCTTCTCCGCCAGCAGGTCGAGCGCGCCCTCGAGCGCGAAGTGCGCCTGGTTGGCGCCGAAGCCGCGCATGGCGCCGCAGGGCGGGTTGTTCGTGGTCACGGCCCACGCCTCGACGTCCACGTGCGGCACCCGGTAGGAACCGCAGGCGTGGCCGGCGGCGCGCTCGAGCACCTTCGCCCCCACCGAGGCGTACGCCCCGGTGTCGCCGACCATTCGCGCCCGCACCGCGGTCAGGCGCCCCTCGGCGTCGCAGCCGACCTCGTAGTCCAGCGTGATCGGGTGGCGTTTCGGGTGGAGGAGGACCGACTCCTCCCGGTTGAGCACCAGCTTCACCGGCCGCCCGGTCAGGCGCGCCAGCAGCGCCGCGTGCGCCTGGATCGAGAGGTCCTCCTTGCCGCCGAACGCCCCGCCGCACGGGTGGAGCTCGACGTGGATCCGCTCCTCCGGCTCGCCGAGGAAGGTCGATATCTGCCGCCGGTCGTCGAAGATCCCCTGCCCCTGGCTGTGCAGGTGGAGGCGGCCGTCCGGGAGCGGCTCGGCGAGCGCCGCCTCGGGCTCGAGGAAGAGGTGCTCGATGCGCTGCGTCCGCCAGCGCCCGGCGACGACGTGGGCGCTCGCCGCGAGCGCGGCCGCCGCGTCGCCGCGCCGCACCACGGTGTGGGAGAGCACGTTCGGGTGGCGCGGGTTGACCTGCGGCGCCTCCGGCGCCATCGCCGCGAACGGGTCGAGCACCGGCGACAGCGGCTCGCAGGCGACCTCGACCAGCGCCGCCGCGGCGCGCGCCGTCGCCTCGTCCACCGCCGCTACCGCGGCCAGGACGTCGCCGGCGCAGCGCACCTCCTCGCCCACCGCCACGAAGCCGGGCCAGTCGCGCTCGATCAGTCCGTACCAGCGCTCGCCCGGAACGTCCGCGGCGGTGGCCACCACGGCGACCCCGGGCAGCGCGCGCGCCTTGGCGGTGTCGATCGCGAGCACCCGCGCCCTCGCCCGCCGCGAGAGGACGACCGCGCCGTGGAGCATCCCGGGGCGCGCGAGGTCGGCGACGTACGGGCGATCCCCGAGCGTGAACTCGCTCCCCTCGTAGCGGGCCAGCGAGCGGCCCACCCGGCCGTCCGTGCACGGCTCGGGGAGCGGCCCGCCGCGCCAGGCGCGCGCCGCGAGCGCGATGGCGTCGACGATCTTCACGTAGCCGGTGCAGCGGCAGAGGTGGCCGTCGAGGGCAGCGGCGATCCGCTCGCGGCTCGGCTCCGGCTCCCGGTCGAGGAGCGCCTTGGCGCGGATCGCGATCCCGGGGATGCAGAAGCCGCACTGGAGGCCGGTCGCGGCCTGGAAGCTCGCCGCGATCACCTCCCGCTCGCGCGCCGGGATCCCCTCGAGCGTCACCACGGCGCGGCCGTCGGCGCGCTCGGCGGCGATGGCGCAGGTCGTCTTCGGCAGCCCGTCGACGATCGCGACACAGCAGCCGCACTGCCCCTGCGGCCGGCAGCCGTCCTTGAGCGAGACCACCCCGCAGCGGTCGCGCAGCACCTCGAGAAGGGACTCCCCCGCGCGCACCTCCCCGCGCCAGGGGGCACCGTTCAGAGTGAGCGCGATCGTGGGCATGGCGAGAAGCCGGAAACCGGGGACAGTCTACTCATTTCGGCGCGGCGCCCGGGCCACCCGGAGACACGGGAGAAATGAGTAAACTGTCCCCGGTTTCGATCGCGTTCGATGGCACTCCTGATCCAGCGCGGCACCGTGGTCACCGCCGAGGGGCGGCGGCGGGCGGACGTGCGCTGCCGCGGCGGACGGATCGTCGAGATCGGTCCCCATCTGGAGCCGCAGGGTGAGGAGCGACTCGACGCGGATGGGCTCCTGGTCCTACCCGGCGGGGTGGATCCCCACGTCCATCTCTCGCTCCCCGTGGCCGGCACCGTCTCGGCGGACGACTTCGCGAGCGGCACCGCGGCGGCGCTCGCCGGCGGCACGACGACGGTGCTCGACTTCGTCCACCCGGAACGGGGCGAGACCTACCTGGAGGCGATCGCCGCCCGGCGGCGCGAGGCGGCAGCGGCGGTCTGCGTCTACGGCCTCCACCTCGGCGTGACCTGGTGGGGCCCGGAGAGCCCGGCGTGGATCGCACGGGCGGCGCGCGAGGAGGGGATCCCCTCCTGCAAGCTCTACCTCGCCTACAAGGCCACGGTCGGACTCGACGACCGCGAGATCGTCGCCGCCCTCGACGCGATCGCACGCTGCGGGGGCATGGCGCTCGTCCACGCCGAGCACGGCGACGTGATCGAGCTGCTCCGCGAGCGGCTCGCCGCGGCGGGGGAGCTCGGCCCCCGCTCCCACGCCCGCTCCCGCCCGCCCGAGACCGAGGCCGAAGCGACGGGGCGGATCGCGCTCCTCGCCGCCCTCGCCGGGGCCCCGGTCTACGTCGTCCACGTCACCTGCGCGGAGGCGGCCGCCGCAGTGGCCACCGCGCGGGCGAGGGGCTGGCCGGTCTCCGGCGAGACCTGCCCGCACTACCTGCTCCTCGACGACTCGGTCTACGACCGCCCGTGGCCCGACTCGGCGACCGGCGTGGTCTCGCCGCCGCTGCGCCCCCGCGGCCACCAGGAGGCGCTCTGGCAGGCCCTGGCCGACGGCACGCTGGAGGTCGTCGCCACCGACCACTGCCCGTTCACCCGGGCGCAGAAGGAGGCGGGCAGGGACGACTTCCGGCAGATCCCGGGGGGGGCGCCGGGGATCGAGCACCGGCTCTCGCTGCTCCACACCCACGGGGTGCTCACCGGGAGGATCTCGCTCGAGCGCTTCGTCGACCTCGTCTCGACCGCACCGGCCAAGCGCTTCGGCCTCTGGCCGCGGAAGGGGGCGATCGCCCCCGGCGCCGACGCCGACCTCGTCCTCTGGGACCCCGCCGCCACCGCCACGATCTCTGCCGCGACCCACCGCCACCGCACCGATCTCAGCCTCTTCGAGGGCTTCGAGGTGACGGGCTGCGCCGCGCTCGTGGTCGCCGGCGGCGAGTTCCGCTACCGGGAGGGGGAGCTCCTCGCCCCGCCCGGCGGCGGCCGGTTCCTGGCGCGATCGCTCGGCCCGGCTCCCCCGGGCCCGGACGCCTGAGCGCGACCCGAAGTCGGGAGCCAGGCTTCTCAGCCCGGTAACTCCGGGATACCCTCACGGCCCACCGGCCCCGGCCGGTGGCGACCAGGAGGCACGGCATGCACACAGTCCACGGCCTGCACCACGTCACCGCCATCGCCGGCCCGGCCCGGGAGAATCTCGCCTTCTACGCCGGGGCCCTGGGGATGCGGCTGGTCAAGAAGAGCGTCAACCAGGACGACCCCGGCACCTACCACCTCTTCTACGCCGACGCGGCGGGCAGTCCGGGCACCGACCTGACGTTCTTCCCCTGGGAGCGGATGGCGCCGGCCCGGCCGGGGCACGGCCTCGCCGGGGAGGTCCAGCTCGCGGTGCCCCCCGGGAGCCTCGGCTTCTGGGCGGAGCGCCTCGGGGCACAGGGCGCCTCCTCCGAGGAGCGGTTCGGCCTGCGGGCCCTCGCTCTCCGCGATCCCCACGGCCTCCCGCTGGCGCTCGTCGAGACCGAGCCGCCGCCCGGCCGGCCGCCCCTCCCCTGGGAGCGCAGCGAGGTGCCAGGCGAGTTTCAGGTCTCGGGTCTCCACGGGGCGCGGATCTCGGTGCGAGCCCTCGGTCCGACCGCGGAACTGCTGGCGCTGCTCGGCTACGCCGAGGCGGGCGCGGAAAGCGGCTGGCACCTGTTGTCCCTGCCCGGCGGCGGCTCCGTCCGCACGCTCGAGGTAGCCGAGGCGCCCGGCGCGCCCCGGGGGATGTGGGGGAC
>JAHDVN010000494.1 GCA_023384635.1 Thermoanaerobaculia bacterium | reverse complement strand
AGGCGGCGTCGTAGACCGCGTCCTCGGAGGCCATGGCGCCGGTGTGGGAGGCGGCGGCCGCCGCCGAGGCGGGGAACCGCCCGGCCTTGAAGGCGAGGATCGGCTTGCTCCGGGCGAAGGCGCGCGCCGCGGTCATGAACGCGCGGGCGCGCGAGATCGACTCGACGTAGAGCAGGATCGAGCGCGTCTTCTCGTCCTCGCCGAAGTAGTCGATGAGGTCGCCGAAGCCGACGTCGAGCGCGTTGCCGACCGAGACGAAATGGGAGAAGCCGACCTTCTCCTCGGCGGCCCAGTCGAGGACCGAGGTGCAGAGCGCGCCGGACTGCGAGACGAACGCGATGTGGCCGTCGCGCGGCATCGCCGGGCCGAAGCTCGCGTTTAGGTTGCGGCGCGGCACGATCACGCCGAGGCAGTTGGGGCCCAGGATCCGCATCCCCGCGAAGCGCGCGTGCTCGGCGCGGACCTGGCGCTCGAGGGCGCGCCCCGCCTCGCCGGTCTCGCGGAAGCCGGCGGACATGACGACGAGGCCGCGGATTCCCGCCTCGCCGCAGGCCGCGACGGCGGCCGGCACCTGCTCGGCCGGGGTGCAGACGATCGCGAGGTCGGGCACCCGCGGCAGGCTCGCGACGTCGGCGAAGCAGGGGATCCCCAGCACCGCCTCCTGGGTCGGGTGGACCGGATAGACGACCCCGGGGAAGCCGCCGGTCACGAGGTTCGAGAGCACCTTGCCGCCGACGCTGTTCGGGTTCGGCGAGGCTCCGACCAGCGCGATCCGCTTCGGGTCGAAGATCCGGCCGAGGTTGTGGACGTTCATGGCTGACTCCGGCGAGCCCTAGACGGGCCCGAGGTCGAGGTGGGCGGCGAGACGCGCGAGGAGCGCCGCGGCCGGTCCCTCGAGGAAGAGGTCGGTGAGCGGCTCGGTGTAGGCCGAGGGGGCGGTGTTGACCTCGATCACGGTGGCGCCGCGGTCGGCGGCGGTCCACGGCAGGAGGGCCGCCGGCATCACCTCCCCCGAGGTGCCGACCACGAGGATCGCGTCGCAGGCGGCGGCGGCGGCAAAGGCGTCGCTCCGCGCCGGCTCGGGGAGGCCCTCGCCGAAGAAGACGATCTCGGGGCGCAGCACGCCGCCGCACATCCGGCAGGTCGGGGGCAGCTCGCCGAGGCCGGTCGCGGCCAGCGGGAAGCGCGCTGCGCAGGCGAGGCAGCCGAGGCGGCGCAGCGAGCCGTGCAGCTCGTGGACGACCCGGCTGCCGGCGGCGCGGTGGAGGCCGTCGACGTTCTGGGTGACGACCGCCGCGAGCAGCCCCGCCCCCTCGAGCGCCGCGAGCGCCCGATGCGCCGGGTTGGGCTCGGCCGCGGCGAGGCGGTCGTAGAAGAGGGCCGCGAGCAGCGGCCAGGCGGCCGCAGGGTCGCGCCGGAAGGTGGCGATCTCGAGCAGGGAGGGATCCAGGCGCTCCCAGAGCCCGTCGACGCCCCGGAACGGCGGGATGCCGCTCTCGACCGAGATCCCGGCGCCGGTGAAGGCGATCGCACGGCGGGCGGAGCGGAGGACGGCGGCGGCCTCGGCGATGCGGGCGTCGTCCGTCATCCGATGGAGTCTAGCCCCGCCGCGGAGGCGCTGCCTGCCCGGATCCGGATTCGTGCCGGCGCGCGGACATAGACTTCAGGGCATGGGATCGGGACCCGAGCAGCACGTGATCCCGGCGCGCACCCACGGGCGCTTTCTCGTGCGGCCGCCCGCGGGGCAGGTGCGCGGGATCCTCGCCGGCTTCCACGGCTACGCCCAGGATGCGGCGGCGCTGCTGGCGGACCTCGGGGAGGTGCCCGGCCTCGAGCGGTGGGCCGTGGCCTCGGTGGACGCCCTGCACGCCTTCTATGCCCGCAGCGCCGGCGGCCGCCCGGTGCGCAGCTGGATGACGCGCGACCTGCGCGCGGAGGCGATCGCGGACAACGCCGCCTACGCCGCGGACGTCCTCGCGCGGCTGCGCGGGCGTTTCGGTGCGCGCCTGCCGGTCGTCCTCGTCGGCTTCTCGCAGGGCGCCTCGATGGCATGGCGCGCGGCGCTGCTCGCCGGGCACGAGACGGCGGCGGTCGCCGCGCTCGGCGGGGACCTGCCGCCCGAGCTCGCCGAGCTCGCGGCGGGGCCTCCGTTCCCACCCCGCGCGCTGCTCGCC
>JAHDVN010000493.1 GCA_023384635.1 Thermoanaerobaculia bacterium | reverse complement strand
GGGCGACCGGGGAGAGAATGGCGTTTCCGTTCGCGCCGATGATCCCGATCGCCCCCCACGACGAGCCCCTCCAGCGCCAGCTGGCGGCGATCCACGAGGAGCTGCGGCGCGAGCTGCCCGGCATCGGACGGGTGGCGGTGGCCCTCTACGACCCCGAGACCGATCTGCTCCGGACCTTCCTCCACAGCACCCAGGGGGAGGTGCCGTTCGCCCTCTACGAAGCCCGGCTCGCCGACGTGCCCTCGCTCGCCGAGCTCGCCGCGAGCGGGCGCGACCGGGTGATCCAGGACCTCGCGGCGCTCGCGGGCTCGCGCGCCGTGCACACCCGGCGCCTGCTCGAGGTCGGCTTCCGCTCCTCCTACGCGCGCCCGTTCTACGACCGCCGGGAGCTCCGGGGGTTCCTCTTCTACGACGCTGCGGAGGCGGGCTACTTCGGCGAGGCGGTGCTCGCCCACCTCGCGGTCTACTCGCACCTGGTGGCGCTGCTCGTGCTGCACGCGCTCGCCCCCGCCGACCTGCTGCGCTCGGCGGTCGAGGTGGCGCGCGAGATGAGCCACCTGCGCGACCAGGAGACCGGGGCGCACCTCGACCGCATGGCGCGCTACGCGCGGCTGATCGCGCTGGAGGTGGCGGCGCGCGAGGGTCGCGACGACGAGTTCGTGGAGTTCGTCTTCCTGCTCGCACCGCTCCACGACGTGGGCAAGATCGCGATCCCCGACCGGGTGCTGCTCAAGCCCGGGAGCCTCTCGGCGGAGGAGTTCGAGCTCATGAAGAGCCACGTCGAGCGCGGCGAGCAGCTCGTCGAGTCGCTCGCCCGCGCCTTCGGCCTGCTCGAGAGCGACCGCGTCGAGCTGCTGCGCAACATCGTCGCCTGCCACCACGAGTCGATCGACGGCAGCGGCTACCCGCGCGGCCTCAAGGGGGCGGAGATCCCGCTCGAAGCGCGGATCGTGGCGGTGGCCGACGCCTTCGACGCGCTGACGACCGAACGGCCGTACAAGCACGCCTGGACGAACGACGAGGCGTTCGCGTTCCTCGAGGAGCTCGCCGGCCGGCGCTTCGACGCCGAGTGCGTGCGCGCGCTCGCGGTGCGCCGCGGCGACGTCGAGGCGATCCAGCGCCACTTCGCGGAGGCCGCCGACCGCCTCCCGGAGTTCCACGAGGCGTACCTCGACAGCCTCTGACGGCGCCCCCCTCCCGTGACCGCAGTCCCCCTCTCGCTCGTCGTCGCCTCGGCCAACCCCGTCAAGCGGCGCGCCGCCGAGGCGGGCTGCCGCCTCGCCTTTCCGGAGGCCGCGCTCGCGGTCGAGGGCGTGGAGGTCCCCTCCGGCGTCGCCGACCAGCCGCTGACCGAAGAAGAGACTCTCCGCGGCGCGCGGCAGCGGGCGCGAGCGGCGCAGGCGGTGCGCCCCGGGGCCGACCTCTGGATCGGTATCGAGGGGGGCGTCGAGGAGCGGCCCGAGGGGCTCGCCGCCTTCGCCTGGGTGGTGGCGCTGGGGCACCCGTCGGAGGGAACCGAGGGCGTCGCCCGCAGCGCCACCTTCTTTCTCCCCCCGGCGATGGCGGCGCTCGTGCGCTCCGGCGTCGAGCTCGGCGAGGCGAGCGACCGCGTCTTCGGGCGCGAGAACTCGAAGCACGCCGACGGCGCCGTGGGCCTGCTGACCGGCGGCGCCGTCGACCGCTTCGCCCTCTACGAGCAGCCGGTGGTGCTCGCCCTGATCCCGCTGCGGGGAGCGCCGGGACCGTGACCCGGCGCCATTTCCGCTTGCCGAATTCGCCGCGCCCCGGCAGACTACGCGGGTGTCGGGCGGAGCGAGCGGAATGGGCGGAGTGAGCAGCTGAGATGGACCTTCCGGTCGTCGAGCTGCTCCGTCCCCGCGACCTCGACGAGGCGCTCGCCCTGCTCGCGGCGCGCCCGGAGGCGCGGCCGCTGGCTGGCGGCACCGATCTGGTGGTGCAGCTGCGCGCCGGGCGGCGGGCCGAGCGGGTGCTCGTGGACCTCTCCCGCGCGAGGCTCGGCGGCATCCGCGAGACCGACGCCGGCCTCGAGCTCGGCGCCGGGACCACGATGGACCAGATCGCGCGCGACCCGCACCTCGCCCGCTTCGCGCCGGCTCTCGCCCGCGCCGCGGCCTGGGTGGGGGCGTGGCCGATCCAGTGCCGCGCCACGCTCGG
>JAHDVN010000033.1 GCA_023384635.1 Thermoanaerobaculia bacterium | reverse complement strand
CACCGCCATGACCCGCCTCCCCTTCCCCCGCCACGAGCTCGGCGCCGCTCTCGAGCAGGGCCCGCTGCGCGCGCTGCGCATCCTCCACTTCGCGATCCCCGCGGGCGTCGTGCTCTTCCTCGGCGTCGTCGCCTTCCTCGCCGTGCGGCCGCCGCAGGGCTCGAGCTACCCCGGCCTGCCGCTCCTGCTCACGATCCCGAGCCTCGCGCTCGCGCTGGCCACCGCGGCCGCCGCCGCGCTCCTCCCGCGCCGGCTGCTCGCGCGCCGGGTGGCGATCGCCGACTCCCCCGAGGCCGCCGCCCAGGGGCTCCAGCACGCGGCGGTGATCCGGCTCGCGCTGCTCGAGGCCGGCGCCCTCTTCGGCGTCGTGGTGCTCCTCCTCGGCGCCCTCGACGGCTCGCTCGGCGCCCAGCCCGTGCTCTGGATCAACGCCCTGCCGGCGTTCGCGCTGGTGGCCGTCGCCGCCCTGCGCTGGCCCGAGCGCGAGCGCCTCCTCGACGAGCTCGAGGCGGCCGAGCGCGCGGCGCGCTGAGCCGGGGAGACGCCACCGGTGCTCCCCCCGCTCTCGGACGACGAGCTCCGCCGCTACGCGCGGCAGACCCTGCTCGCCGAGGTCGGCGAGGAGGGGCAGCGGCGCCTCAAGGCCGCGCGCGTGCTGGTGGTCGGCGCCGGCGGCCTCGGCTCGCCGGTCGCCCTCTACCTCGCCGCGGCCGGCGTGGGCCGGATCGGCCTGGTCGACTCCGACCGCGTGGAGCTCTCGAACCTCCACCGGCAGGTCCTCTTCGCCACCGGGGACCTCGGCCGAGCGAAGGTCGACGCCGCGGCCGAACGCCTCCGCGGCCTGAATCCCGAGATCGAGGTCGTCGCCCACCGCGAGCGCTTCACGCCCGCCAACGCGCTCGACCTGGTGCGGGCCTACGACGTGGTGGCCGACGGCACCGACAACTTCCCGACTCGATACCTGGTCAACGACGCCTGCGTGCTCGCCGGGCGCCCCAACGTCTTCGCCTCGGTGCTCCGCTTCGCCGGCCAGGCGACGGTCTTCTGGCCCGGCCGCGGCCCCTGCTACCGCTGCCTCTTCCCTGAGCCCCCCGATCCCGGCCTCGTCCCCTCCTGCGGCGAGGCCGGCGTGCTCGGCGCGCTCCCCGGCCTGCTCGGCGCGATCCAGGCCACCGAGGTGCTCAAGCTCCTCCTCGGCGTGGGCGAGCCCCTGATCGGCCGCCTTCTCCTCATCGACGCCCTCGCCGCCCGCTTCCGCGAGATCCGCTTCCCCCGCCGCCCCGACTGCCCCGCCTGCGGCGAAGGCGCCACGCCTACCCTCGCACCCGATTCGACCGGAGGCGCCAAGGCGGGCCAACCCCACGTAGCGGCCGGACCCGTGCCGGCCGGCCTTTCGCTGGCCACGCCAACTTGCGACGGCGCGCCCCCCGAGCCCCCGCTCCCCTGGGAGATCCCCGTCGAGGAGCTCCAACACTGGCGCGAGACCGGCCGCCCCCATCTCCTCCTCGACGTCCGCACCCCCCGCGAGCACGCCTTCGCCGCGATCGCAGGCGATGTCTTTCTCCCTCTCCACGAGCTCCCCGAGCGCCTCGGCGATCTCCCCCGCGACCGCCCGATCGTCGTCTACTGCCACACCGGCGGCCGCTCCGCCCAAGCCGTCGGCTACCTCCGCGCCCGCGGCTTCCCCCAAGCCATCAACCTCGAAGGCGGCATCGACGCCTGGAGCGCGGCGATCGACCCCGACGTGCCGCGGTACTGAGGCCGGGCGCAAGGCAGCGCGCAACTCGCACGGCATACTCTCGCAGCCGCGCCCACGGACTCTGAGGGGCCGACCCACCTAGGCGGCACAGCTCGTCGCCTTTGTCGCCGCCCAGCGGCTCGTGTACCATCGCCCAAGCCACTGAGGACGCATGCCTTCGCTGCCACGCGCCGCCAACCCTCGCGCCAGCATGGACGGAGCCACCCGCCATCCAACACCAAGCGATCGCAGCAGGAGCTGTGACCGAATGTCAACTTGGGCCGCTTGAGCACCGCGGTGTGAGCCCGGAAGGAACCATGAAGAAGTGCCCGTTCTGCGCAGAAGAGATTCAAGATGAGGCGGTTCTATGCCGCTACTGTGGGCGCGACCTCACCGGACCCGTTGCCTCCTCGGAGCCGGAGACCAAGCGTCGAGAGTCATCGGCCACGCATGTCAACCCCGCTGTAGCCGTGCTCGCGATTATCGTGACCATTGCGGTTGTCTGGCTTCTCGCGGCAAACGGCGTATTCCGACCTGGCGCTTCGCGCGAGCCGGGACGCTACGTGGCTCCCCGAGTACCGGTTCTTCAAGATCCTCCTGTTGTCACGCGCGCAGAGTACGACCAGCTCCGCGAGGGAATGACATACGAGGAGGCAGTGCGGATTGTCGGCGCCCGCGGCGACGAGCAGAGCCGTAGCGATCTCGCTGGCCTCACGACCGTGATGTATTCGTGGATGAACGACAATGGCTCCAACATGAATGCCATGTTTCAGAACAACAGACTTGTCACAAAGGCGCAGTTCGGCCTTCCGTAGCGCTCACGGCATAGCTACCATGTTCGCGGCGCCGCCCAACCCGGCCACTCGAGCGGACGGCACCCATCGCTTCGCTCAGGGTGCCGCCGCTAAGTGGCAATGCCGTTAGCTGCCGGTGCAACGTGCGTGGATCGTCGAAGACGTCTGGAGCCTTCCACTCTCGAGGGGGCGCAGCATGACAACGGCTCAGTTCTGCATCTACATGTTTACGATCCTGATGTCGCCGCTCTTGGCAGTCCAAGTGACGGAGGCTCTCCAGAAGCGAAAGGAAGGCCGCGCCAGACGAGGCTGGATTTTCAAGACTCTCATGGCGACGCGGGCAAGCCGTCTTCACATCGATCATGTTCACGCGCTCAACATGATCGATATTGAGTTCCGCGGAAAGGACAAGAAATCGAAGGCGGTTGTCGAGGCGTGGAAGGTCTACCTCGCCCATCTGAACACCAAGGGAACCTCTCCCGATGTCTGGTCCTCGCGAGGGGATGACCTGTTCATCGACCTGCTCTTCGTTATGGCTAGGTGCTTGGGCTATGGTCACGAACGATCCGACATCAAGTCGACTTCCTATTTCCCGATGGCGCACGGAAAGCTCGAGGATGAGAATGCTCGTATCCGCCTTGGCCTGGTCGAGCTGCTTGAGGGTAAGCGGAGTATTCCCATCGCGCCCCCTGCTCCACGACCGTAACCTGGCAGTTAGCAACTCGGTCGAGCGGAGAAACGGGCTTCGTTCGTTTGCCGCTTAGCTCATGGTCCGTTAGGCGATGAAGCGACGCTTCGATCCTCCCAAGAGACCATGCCAGTGAACGCGAGACGCCCTTGGTATCGATCAGACGCCGCCGGTTGCCTCCTAGTGATCGTCTCGCTTCTGGCGATCAGCGGCCTGAGCAAACCAGTCAAAGACCTCTTCCGCCTGGACGGACACGACACCGTCTACGACTTCCACACTGCGAGTATTGAGGATAGGGTTGATTTTCTGAGGACCGCGTGCGATCACGGCGAGTGCATCATGCGTGAAGACTGGGAGTGTGGCTTCTTTCTAGACGGCGGTCCCGAAGTGCGGGACTGTATCTCCGACGTCGCCGGTCGCGCCAAGTCGTGGGTTACACTCGACGCAGTGAGAAAACTGTGCGGTCAGAGATTCATGCTCTTCAAGGGCGACCTTTACGGTAATCGCGACAAGTGCCTCGAACTACATGGCGTCTGGGGTCAGCCGTCACCCGCCCCCCGCGTAGTCTTCTGAACGCGCACGCGTGCCATCTTGCTTCTGCCTCCTAGTCAATCGGCACAGCGAACCACCGGCACGGCGTGGCGCCGAGAGCGTAACTAAGGACCCTTCGCGCGGCGTCGCCTAATTCGATAACCGTTGGCCGCCAGAATGAGCCCTCGAGCGCCGATCACAGCGGACATCGCGCGCCTTCTTGCGGCTGCGCTACTCTTCCTGGCTCTGGGCCACCGTCCCTACGGTTTCTATGTACTCCTTCGCTGGGTTGTCTTTGCCGTCTGGGCATACACCGCGCTTCAAGCATACGAGCGGCGAGCCAGAGGCTTCGCATGGGTGGCTGCAACTAGTGCGATCCTCTTCAATCCGGTGATTCCCGTCCATCTAGGTCGTGCCGTATGGCCAGTCGTCGACGTCATCGCAGGCATCATGCTTGTCGGTGCAATCCCTGTCCTGAGACTGCTGGCGTCTCAGGAGCACGCCCAGAGAGGGGGGTAGAACAACATGACCGAAGCAATCGTCAACTTCTGCGTACGTGCGTACGGTGTTCTCCTCCCCATCGCCTGGATCACAGTACTTCTAGCCATTCTGATTCTGGGACCACTGGCGATTGTCCGTCGGACGCGAGGCGTCGCCTCCGTGGGCTTCGTTGTGGCGTCGTTTGTTATCGGCCTGACCCTCTGGTTCCTCGGTGCATCTGTGACCTTCGCCTGCTATGGATGGACCGGCTTCTTCATAGGTCTTTTCTTGTTTGGCGTGGGCGTTGTCCCGATCGGCATCTTCGCCGCCTTCTTCACGATCAAGTCAACCTCGCTCGCGCTCGGCATGATTGTCATGGCAGTAATTACCATTGCATCGCGGGCAGGTGGCGTGGTTCTTGCGAAAGCCACCGAATAGGGGCTTGCTCCCGGCGGCTAGCACGTCGTTTCAGCGGCCAACAGGGCCGGGCTTTCCCCATCTCCGTTGCCGCTGAGCCCGCCAGGGTGCCAGGCGACTTGCACCCGGCCGGGCTCCGAATCGGGTGGACGACCCGGGATCGTGGGTCGACCCGGAGTATGACCATGGTTATACTCTGGATCATGAAGACGGCGATCTCCCTCCCCGACGAGGTCTTCGAGGCGGCCGACGAGCTGGCCACGGAGCTCGGGGTGTCGCGCAGTCAGCTCTATGCCCGGGCGGTGGCCGAGTACGTGGCGCAGCACCGCGCGGAGACGGTCACCGAGCGCCTCGACGCGGTGTACGGCGAGGTAGAGGCGCGTCTCGACCCGGCTCTCGAGGCCCTGCAGGCGAGCTCGGTGGCCGAGGACCCGTGGTAGAGCCGCGGCGAGGCGAAGTATGGTGGGCGCGGCTCGCTCCGCCCCGGAGCTCCGAGCCGGGCTTCCCGCGGCCCGTGCTGGTCGTCCAGTCCAACCCCTTCAACGAGAGCCGCATCCAGACGGTCGTCGTCGCGGCCATCAGCTCGAACCTCCGCCTGGCCGACGCACCCGGCAACGTGCGGTTGCGCCCCGCGGAGAGCGGGCTGCCGAAGCCGTCGGTAGTCAACGTCTCGCAGCTGCTCACCGTCAGCCGCGAGCATCTGCGCGAGCAGGCCGGCGCCCTCCCCGTGCGCGCGATGAACCGCGTGGCCGCGGGGCTCCGGCTCGTGCTCGGCCTGTAGCGGGCCGGTCGACCGACCTCACAACCCCGCAAGGAGAGGTTCCCCCTTGGACATCCCACGCATCTTCACCATCACCGAAAGCGCCCATCGCATCCACAACCCGTTCACGCCCGAGAAGCTCGCCACGCTCGGCGCGGCGCTGCGGCTCGCGGCGGGGGCGCGGGTGCTCGACCTCGGGAGCGGGTCGGGGGAGATGCTCTGCACCTGGGCGCGCGATCACGGGGTCACCGGCACCGGCGTCGACCTGAGCCGGCTGTTCAGCGAGCAGGCGCGACTCCGGGCCGAGGAGCTCGGTGTCGCCGACCGGGTGCGGTTCGTCCACGGCGATGCCGCGGGCTACGTCGCCGAAGAGAAGGTCGACGTCGCCGCCTGTCTCGGCGCCACCTGGATCGGCGGGGACGTCGCCGGCACGGTCGAGCTCCTGGCGCGGAGCCTCGTCGCCGGAGGGATCGTTCTCGTCGGCGAGCCCTACTGGCGGCAGCTGCCGCCGACGGAGGAGGTCGCCCAGGGGTGCCTCGCCCACGCGATCTCCGACTTCCTGGTACTCCCCGACCTCCTCGCCTCCTTCGGCCACCTCGGCTACGACGTCGTCGAGATGGTCCTGGCGGATCAAGATGGCTGGGACCGCTACGAGGCGGCCAAGTGGCTCACCATGCGCCGCTGGCTCGACGCCAACCCCGGCGACGAGCTCGCGGAGGAGGTGCGCGCCAAGCTCGCCTCGGAGCCCGCCCGCCACGCCGCCTACACGCGGGAGTACCTGGGCTGGGGGGTGTTCGCACTCATGGCGCGCTGAGGGCGCGGTGAGGAGGGGAGCGCCGGTCCCGGCCGGGCGGCGCGATCTCCGTCGCGTCCGCGGGGCCTCCCCGGCACGACACGAGCGCCGATCCCCCGGCCCGGCCGAGCCCGGAGCGCCGCGCGCGCGAACCGCCGTGGCAGGCAGCGGCCACCGCCGCCTTCCCCGCCCGCGGAGGCGCCGTACAATGCCGCCAACTTCGCACGAGGCAGGCGGTTGTGTGCTCCGAGGCGACACCGGCGCGCCCACTCGGCATGGCGCTGTCACGGACGACCGACCGTCGTCTCGTACGACGAAACGCATAGGGACGGAGGCTCGGATGCGAAGGCTCAAGATCATGGAACACATCTCGCTGGACGGCGTGATCCAGACCTCCGGCGAGGACGGCAGCTTCCCCTACGGCGACTGGACCGCGCCCTATCGCACCCCCGCCGGCCGCGACGAGGTCGCCGCCGCGCAGGGCGGGAGCTTCGATCTGCTGCTCGGCCGGCGCACCTACGACCTCTGGTCGGGCTACTGGCCGCTGGCGCCGAGCAGTCCGCTGGCGGACGGCTTCAACACGGCGACGAAGTACGTCGCCACCCACCGCCCGGAGAGCCTCGAGTGGGGACCGTTCGAGGGCCTCGGACCGGACCTCGTCGAGGGCACGCGCCGCATCAAGTCGCAGGACGGCCCCGACCTCGTCCTCTGGGGCAGCTCCTCGCTGTCGTCGACGCTGCTCGCGCACGGGCTCGCGGACGAGCTCGTGCTGCTCGTCTATCCGGTCCTGCTGGGCGCGGGGAAGCGCCTCTTCGCGGAGGGCACCCCGCCGCGCTCGTTCGAGCTCCTCGCCACCAAGGCCATGCCGTCCGGGACCCTCCTCAGCAGCTACCGGGCCGCCGGGCCTCTGAAGACCGGATAGCTCCCGGAGGCGACACCGCCGGATCGTCGCGCCGCGCGGGGGTGGCGTACAATGACCTCAACTCCCGACGAGGCAGGAGGCTGCGTGCCCCGAGCCGACTCCGATCCGCCCACGCTCGACCGCGCGGCGACGCGAAGTGCCTCGCCGTCGTCCGCGACTCCGCGAAGGTGGGCGACAACCACCGATGGGTGAACAGGTGCGACCATGAGAACCTCTGTGTCGGGTTTCGTGACCGTGCGCGCGGTCAGCGGGACCAGAGTGGTGTTCCTCGCCTGCAACATGAGGAAGGCCGACGCGAACGGGTTGATGGGGTTCGCGATCCAGCGGACCGATCTCGTCGAGGACGAGACGACCTGGCTGCGCGGCAACAAGACGTTCGCGAGCATCCGGCCGTCGACCGGGATCGAGGACGCCAGCAGCCACGAACACCCGTTCCAGGGCTTCCAGTGGGCCGACTACTCCGCCAAGCCCGGCTACCGCTACCGCTACAAGGTCATTCCCATGTACGGCACTCCCGGCGCCCTGACCGAGAAGCCGGCGACGACCGTCACCATCGACACCGAGCCCCTGCACGGGGAGACCCACGACGTCCACTTCAATCGCGGCGCGATCGCCTCCCAGGCCTTCGCCAGGAAGTTCCCGGGCCTGACGCTCGACCAGGCCGGCGCACCGGCCCACGCCTGGCTCGCCCGCGACCTGCTGCCCGGCCTGCTCGGGTTCATCGCCCGCGCCGAGGACGCCAGCTACCGCCTGCACGTGGCGATCTACGAGCTGCGGTGGCCCGCGGTGCTCGACGCCCTCCGGGAGGCACACGCTCGCGGCGCCGAGGTCGAGATCCTCTACCACGGCAAGGACGACGCCACCGGCCAGGCCAACGAGGAGCAGATCGACGCGGCCCAGATCCGCCCGCTCTGCTCGCCGCGGGTCAACGCCAAGCTGATGCACAACAAGTTCATCGTCCTGAGTCGCCACGGTGCGCCCATCTCGGTCTGGCTCGGCTCGACGAACTGGAGCCGCAACGCGTTCCACGGCCAGCTCAACGTCGGGCACGCGATTCACGACGCCGGACTCGCCGGGGAGTTCCTCGGGTACTGGACCCAGCTGAAGTCCGACCCCAGGTCGAACGAACTGAAGGACTGGGCGGACGCGCACAACCCGCTGCCACCGGAGACCGAGGCAGACCCGCTCACGCCCGTCTTCTCGCCGCACCGCGGCCGCGCCGTATGGGAGTGGTGGCTCGAGCTGGCGCGGACGGCTCACAAGCCGCTGTTCATGACCTTCCCGTTCGGCATCGTCAAGGACTTCCGCCCGGTGTTCGACCAGAACGACGGCGTGCTCCGCTTCGCCCTGCTCGACAAGTACGTCAACGGCGGCAACAAGGCGTCGCGCGAGGCGGCCATCGCCGAGATCGTGCGCACCCGCCGGCATCCCAACATCGGCATGGCGCTGGGCAGCCGCATCTTCGTGGACTGGATCGACGGATGGATGAAGGAGCCCAACGCCATCGGCGTCAACGTCAACTGGGTGCACACCAAGTTCATGCTGATCGACCCGCTCGGCACCGAGCCGGTGACGCTCACCGGCTCGGCAAACTGGAGCGAGGCCAGCGTGAACGACAACGACGAGCACCTCGTCGTCATCCGCGGCGACCGGCGCGTGGCCGACATCTACTTCGGGGAGTTCATGCGCATCTTCGCGCACCACCGCTTCCGGGAATCGGTCGTCCGGCACATCGAGCAGTTCGGCTCCGCCGCGTTCGACACCTGGAAGCCGCAGGACCTGTTCGAGGACTGGCGCCAGTGGGTTCCCAAGCACTTCAGCGCGGGCTCCGAGTTCGACATCAAGCGGCGCTACTTCGCCGCCGAGTAGCTCAACGCACCGCCGGCACCGAGGGGGGCCGCCAATCCGGGCTGGCCCACCTGCCTCCGGTCGGGGCCCACGGACGAAGCGAAAGTCCCCCGGCTGGATTCGAGCTGCGAGGATGGAGGCGAGGGCGACGGGGCGCCCGCGCGGCCGCCCCCTCAGACCAGCCGCCCCGGCGCCCAGAGGGGGAGCCAGAGGACGGCGAGATCGGCGCCGGTGCGGGCGAGGACGAGGAGGACGGCGATGACGGCACGGGCGCCGGCGTCGCCGAACCACTCGGCGGCGAAGCCGAGGACGAACGGGACCACGAAGGCGAGCAGGATCGCAGCGACGATCAGGAACGCCGCCTGCATCGCGCCGGTCGAGACGAACGACCGCCGCTCGCGGCGCGCCGCCAGCAGGTCGAGGACGAACTCCCCGAGCAGAAACGCCAGGTAGGCGGCGATCCCCCAGCCCGGCCAGGCCCAGAGCGGCGCTTCCTCACCCAGAGAGAACCAGGCGCCGCGGGTCGAGCGGTCGAGCCCCTGGCCGGCGAAAGCGGTGGCGGCGAGCGCGATGGCGAGCCAGGAGAGGTCCCAGGCGAGCGAGCGGCGCAGCTGGTGCTCCGCGTCGATCGCGGGGCCGAGGCTCAAGCGGTCGCCGACCGCGGCGAGGCGCACCACGAGCATCAGCTCGGCGGCGAAGAAGGCGGCGAGCCAGGTCACCGACCAGCCCTCGACCAGCACGCCGCGGAGCAGGAAAGCGCCGCGCGCCAGCGGCAGGACGCTGCGCGGCAGGAGGATCTTCGGGTCGGCCTCCGGGTGGCGCGCGAGGTAGGCCGCGAACGGGTCCGCGTGCGCCCCGCGCGCCGCGATCCGGCGCCCCTTGCGCGGGCGCGGCACCCGGGAGCCGGCGGAGCCGGCGGGACCCGGAGGGGCCGGCCCACCCGCTACGGGCAGACGCCCTCCGCGGCGAGCGAGTCGAGCAGGTCCCAGAGCTCCGCGGCCCCCTCCTGCTCCGGGTCGGCGTCGAGCGCGCTCTGCAGGTGGGCGCAGGCGCCGGCGCGGTCGCCCGCGCCGAGAGCGAGGTGGGCGAGCTCCCGGTGGGCGCCGGCGTGCCCGGCGCCGGGGGCGAGCGCCGCGGCCTGGAGCAGCTCGCCGCGGGCGTCGTCGCGGTGGGCCGCCGCCTCCGCCTCGCTCCCGGCTTCCTCGGCGCGCGCGAGCGCGAGCAGACCGAGCAGGTAGCGCGTCTCGGCGTCGCCCGGGAGCGCGCGGCGGGCCCGCGCGAGCTCGTAGCCGGCGAGCTCGAGGCGGCCGAGCCCGAGATTGAGGCGCGCGTCGTCGCGCACCAGCGGCGCCAGCAGCCGCTCGAACCGCTCCGGGTCGGCCGGGGCACGCGGCGCCTCGGCCGGGGGGTGGGCCAGGAGCGTCTCGCGGCTGCGCGCCACCCGCTCCTCGAGGCGGGGGTGGCTGCCGAAGAAGTACTGCTCGAGACCGCTCGCTCGCTCGCCGTGGTCGTCGAGCAGCGCCTGGTAGACCGCCGGCGCCGCCGCGAGGTCGTAGCCGGCGCGGCGGAGCAGGCGGACCGCCCCGTCGTCGGCCTCCCGCTCGAGGTCACGGCCGTAGCCGTTCACGGACGCCACCAGGGCCAGCTGCAGCCCGAGGCCGATCGCCAGCTGCCCGAAGAGGTCGAGCAGCGCCGCCTCGCCCCAGTCGCCCTTCCAGAGCTCCTCTCCCACCGCTTCGGCCAGGATCACCGAGGCGGCGACGGCGGCGATCGCGAAGCCGATCTCCCGGTTCTGCGCCGCCCGGCGGTGGCGCAGCAGGTGGCGCCCCTCGACGTGCGAGAGCTCGTGGGCGAGCACGGTGGCGAGCTGCGCCTCGTCCTCCACCCGCGCCAGGATGCCGGTGTGCAGGTAGAGCGAGCCGTGCGGGTAGGCAAAGGCGTTGAGCGTCGGGTCGGCGAGCACGTGCGCCGCGAGCTCGATCTCGCGGTTCGCGGCGAGGCCCGGCGGCGCCAGGGCGACGAGCAGCTCGTCGAGGTAGGCGGCGAGCGCGGGGTCGTCGTAGAGCTCGACGGCGGCGAGCAGGCGCTCCTCCTCGGCGCGCGACTCGGCCCAGAGCGCGAGCTCGTCGCCCTCCGGCGCGAAGTCGCGGCCGGCGACCGAGATCGGCGGCAGGTGGGGGGTGGCGCAGGCGGCGAGCAGCAGGGCCGCGAGGCCGGCGGCGAGCGGGCGGGTCCAGGGGGCGCGGGGCATGGCGGATCTCACTGCAAACCCCGGGCCGGGGGTCTCAGAGGAGGCCCCGGACGTAGCCGCCGTCCACGGTGAGCGCCTGGCCGGTGACGTAGGCGGCGGCCGGCGAGCAGAGGAAGGCGACCGCCTCGCCGATCTCCTCGGGCTCGGCCAGCCGGGCGGCCGGCACCGCCGCCGTCCAGCCCGCGCGCACCTCCTCGGAACTGCGCCCGGTGCGGGCGGCGGTGGCGGCGGCGAGCTCCACCTGCCGCTCCGTGAGCGTGTAGCCGGGGAGTACGGCGTTGACCGTGACGCCGTCGGCGGCGACCTCCTGGGAGAGCGTCTTGAGATAGCCGAGCACCGCCGGGCGCAAGGCGTTCGAGAGGGCGAGGTTCGGGATCGGCTGGCGACTCGAGACCGAGTTGACGGCCACGATCCGCCCCCAGCGCGCCTCCCGCATCCCGGGCAGCGCCAGGCGCACCAGCCGCGGCACGAAGAGGAGGACGGCCGGCACCGCCGCGCGCCAGTCCTCCTCGGTGAGCTCGACCGCCGGGCGCGGCGTCGGGCCGCCACTGTTGGCGACCAGGATGTCGATCCGGCCGAGGCGCATCTGCGCCTCCTCCACGAGGCGCTCGATCTCCTCGAGGTGGCGCAGGTCGGCGGCGATGGCGGCCGCCGCGATCCCTTCGTCGGCGAGCGCCCGCTGGGCGTCGGCGAGCCGCTCGCCGCCGCGCGAGGAGATCGCCACCCGCGCGCCGCGCAGCGCCAGGGCCCGCGCCGCCGCGAAGCCGATGCCGGCCGAGGCGCCGGTGACGAGCGCGGTCCGGCCTTCCAGGTCGTCGGTCATGGGAGCCTCCTCCCCTGCTCGTCGTAGCGGTAGATCCCCCGCCCGGACTTGCGCCCCAGCCGCCCCGCCTGCACGAACTGCCGCTGCAGGTTGGTGGGCCGGAACGCCTCGCCGAGCGTGGCGTGCAGGTGCTCGAGGATCGCCAGCCGGGTGTCGAGCCCCACCAGGTCGACCATCTCGAACGGCCCCATCGGGTGGTTCAGGCCGAGCCGCACCGCGCGGTCGATCTCCTCGGCCGAGGCCACCCCCTGCTCGAGCATGCGGAACGCCTCGTTGCCGACCAGGGCGTTGATGCGCGAGGTGGCGAAGCCCGGCACGTCGCGCACCACCACGACCTCCTTGCCCATCCGCTCGGCCGCGGCGCGCAGCACCGCCACCGTCGCGTCGCTGGTCTCGAGCCCGCGCACCAGCTCGACCAGGCGCATGACGTGGGCCGGGTTGAAGAAGTGCAGGCCGGCGAAGCGCTCCGGCCGCCCCGAGGCGGCGGCCATCTCGGTGATCGAGAGGGCGGAGGTGTTCGAGGCGAGGAAGGCCCCGGCCGGGGCGTGGCGGACGACCTCGGCGAAGAGCGCGAGCTTGGCCGCCAGCGACTCGGGCACCGCCTCGATCACGAGGTCGGCCTCGGCCACGGCGTTGGCGATCTTCGCCGCCAGCGAGAGGCGACCGAGCGCCGTCGCGGCCGCTGCGCTCTCCACCTTCCCGAGCTCGACGCCGCGCGCGAGCTGGCGCTCGATGGCGGCGCGGGCCCGCATCAGGACCTCGCCGTCGAGGTCGTAGAGGTGGGTGGCGAAGCCGCCGAGCGCCGCCACCTGGGCGATGCCGCAACCCATGGTGCCGGCGCCGAGCACGGCGACCGAGCGGATCTCCGTCATGGTGAGCGCAATCTAGCGCAGGGCGGCGCCGGGCGGCCAGCTTGCCCGCCTCCGGAGCGCGGGGGAGAATGGCGCGAGCCCGCAAGGAGGCCCCCCGTGCCGAGACGCGCCCCCGCAGCCCCTATCCTGGCCCCCCTGCTCCTGCTCCTGCTCCTCGCCGCCGCCGCTCCGGCGGCGGCCGGGGCCGGCCGCGTCGACCCCGACCTGCCGAGCCTCCCCGAGCTCGGCGGCGACCACCAGGTGCTCGTGCGCTACACGCCCGGCTCGCTCGAGCGCGCCGCGCACGTCCAGCAGCGCCTCGTCGCCTTCGCCGCGGAGGCCGATGCCGCCCTGGGCGGCCGCAACGCGCTCCAGGTCTACGTGCTCTCGCGCGACGAGTGGGAGAGCGCCGGTTTCGAGCGGCCGTTCGGGATGCCCGAGGTCACGGCCGGCGGCGCCCTGGCGCTCCCCGCCTTCGCCGACGAGGCCTCGGTGCGCCTCTGGCGCGACCGGCTCGGGGGCGCCCTGCCGCCGCCCACCGGCCGCGCCGTGGTCGCCTCGGCGCAGGAGGCCGGAGCGCTCGCCGCCGCCGACACGGTGGGCTACGCCGACCTCGCGCGCCTCCTCGTCGAGCGGCGCCCGGCGGCGGTCGACAGCCCCTGGCTCGGCGAGCTGCTCGTCCACCTCCTCGCGCGGCGGCCGCTGGCGCGGCAGTTCCCGGAGGACCTGCCGGCGGCCGACGCCGTCCTGGTCGGGCTGGTGCGCGCCGGCGGCGGCGACGGCGCCCGCCCGCTCGCCGCCTGGCGGCCGGGGCTGCCGCTCGGCGAGCGGCTCTGGTTCGACGGCGAGTTCGGGCGCGGCGCCGCGGCTCTGATCGCGGACCGCGGCGCGCTCAGGGCGCGCCGCCTGCTGGCCTCGACGCTCAAGAAGGGCAAGCCGCTCGCGGCCGGCCAGCTGCTCGAGGATTCGCCGGCGCTCGCCGGCTGGCTCCAGGTCGGCTTCGCCCCCTGAGGCGCGAGCCGCGGAGCCGGGCGGATCAGAACGGCTGCAGCACCATCAGCAGGGTGAGCAGCACCACCGCCAGGGCGTTGAAGTCGGCGACGTAGGCCGGCCAGCGGGCGGCGAGCCGGCGCTTGAGCTCCTCGCTCGGCAGGCCCGCCTCGAGCGAAGCTTCCGCGGCGCGCAGCGTGGCCCGCAGCCAGGGGGCCAGGAGCAGGACCGAGAGCAGCAGCGCCAGCGCCCAGAGCCCGAGCGAGGCGTGGACCCAGCCCTCCTGCCAGCCGATCCCGCGCGCCTGGACGAGGTGGACGCCGAGCACTCCGGCCACCGCGGAGCCCGGGATGGCGAAGCCGGCGAGCAGACGCCAGCCGAGGCGCAGGCCGAAGACCCGCTCGGCGAGCGAGCCCGCGCGCCGGGTCTGCGCCCGCACCACCGCCCCGGCGAAGACGCCGGCCGCCAGCCAGAGCGCGGCGAGCACGTGCGCGAGCAGGAACCAGGGGACCGATGGGGACATCGCCACCTCCGCGTCAGAGGGCGCCATGCTAGCACCCGCCCCGCGCCGCTCGACCGTCGCCGCCCCCGCGCTCCGGCGAGCGCCGCGGCGGTAGAATGCGGCCCCGGATCGTCCCCGGAGAGAAGGGAGCGCCGATGAGCCTGTCCCCCCGCCCGAAGTTCACCTGGCTCGGCCACTCCACCGTCCGCTGCGACCTCGCCGGCGGCGAGGTGGTGCTGATCGACCCCTGGCTCCAGGGGAACCCCTCCTGCCCCGAGCAGGCCAAGGAGCTCGAGCGGCTCGACGCGCTGCTCATCACGCACGCCCACTTCGACCACATCGAGGACGCGGTCTCGCTCTGCCAGCGCTTCCGCCCGGTCGTCGTGGCCAACTTCGAGATCTGCGCCTGGCTCGCCAAGCAGGGGGTCGAGAACGCCTCGGCGATGAACCTCGGCGGCACCCAGCAGGTGCTCGACCTGGCGGTCACCATGGTGCGCGCCGACCACTCGAGCGGCTTCCTGGTCGACGGCCTGCCGGTCTACGGCGGGCTCGCGAGCGGCTACGTGGTGCGCACCTCGGCCGGCTTCACCTTCTACCACGCCGGCGACACGGCGCTCTTCGGCGAGATGTCCCTGATCGGGGAGCTCTACCGCCCGCAGCTCGCCTTCCTGCCGATCGGCGACCACTTCACGATGGGCCCGGCCCAGGCGGCGCGGGCGTGCCGCCTGCTCGGCGTCAAGGAGGTGGTGCCGATCCACTGGGGCACCTTCCCCCTGCTGCACGGGACTCCCGAGGCGCTGGAGCGGGAGCTCACGAGCCTCGGCGCGAACTGCACCGTGGTGGCCCTGCCGCCGGGAGGGTCGCATTAGCAGCCGCCCGGCCGGGGGGCTCCGCCCGCGCTCCGCGGCGCGCACCGTCCCCCGCTTCAGCTTCGGCGAGGAGGTGGCCCACGGCGTGAGCCACGGCATCGGCGTGGCGCTGTCGATCGGCGGCCTCGCGGTGCTGGTCGCCACCGCGGCGCTGCGGGGGGACGCCCGGCTGGTGGCGAGCGTGGCGGTCTTCGGCACCACGCTCGTGCTCCTCTACACCGCCTCCACCCTCTACCACTCGATCCCGGTGCTGAAGGCGAAGCGGGTGCTGCGCATTCTCGACCACTCGGCGATCTACCTGCTCATCGCCGGCACCTACACGCCGTTCACCCTGGTCACGCTGCGCGGCCCCTGGGGCTGGAGCCTGTTCGGCGTCGTCTGGGGGGCGGCGCTCGCCGGTATCCTCTTCAAGAGCTTCGCGCTCGGCCGCGCGCGGATCCTCTCGGTGCTGCTCTACGTGGTGATGGGCTGGTGCGTGCTCGTCGCCATCCGCCCCCTGCTCGCGGCGCTCGCGCCGGGCGGGGTCGCGCTGCTCTTCGCCGGCGGGCTCGCCTACACCCTCGGCCTCGCCTTCTACGGCTGGAAGGGCCTGCGGTACCACCACTTCCTCTGGCACCTGTTCGTGTTGCTCGGCAGCGTGCTGCACTACTTCGCGGTCCTGCTCTACGTGATCCCGCCGGCGCGCTGAGCCGGCGGCGGCGGCAGAGCTTCGCGCCGCTCAGGCGCGTGAGAAGCGCTGGTAGGTGGCGAGCACCTCGGCGGCGGGGCCGTCGGCGCGCAGCTGCCCGCGGTCGAGCCAGAGGCAGCGCTGGCAGATGGCGCGCACCAGGCTCGGCTGGTGGCTGACGAGCAGCAGCGTCGTGCCCTCCCGGCGCAGCTCGGCCATGCGCGCGCGGCACTTGGCGGCGAACGCCTCGTCGCCCACCGCGAAGACCTCGTCGAGGACCAGCAGCTCGGGGCGCCAGGCGGTGGCGATGGCGAAGCCGAGCCGCGCCCGCATGCCGCTCGAGTAGTTGCGCAGCGGCGAGTCGATGAACTCCTCGAGCTCGCTGAAGGCGACGATCTCCTCCATCCGCGCGACGATGGCGCGCCGCCGGTGGCCGAGCAGCAGGGCGTTGAGGAGGATGTTCTCCCGGCCGGTGAGCTCGGTGTCGAAGCCGGCGCCGAGCTCGAGGATCGGAGCGACGCTCCCCGCCGTCGTGCAGCGCCCCTCGGTCGGCTGCAGGATGCGGGAGACCACCTTGAGCAGCGTGCTCTTGCCGGCGCCGTTGCGGCCCACGATCGCCACCGACTCCCCGCGCCGCACCTCGAACGAGACGTCCCGGAGCGCCCAGAGCTCCCGGTAGCTGAGCGAGCCGCGCAGCAGGTGGATCGCGAACTCCTTGATCGAGGGAACGCTCTGGGTCGCCAGCCGGTAGCGGAGCGAGACCCGCTCGAGGCGGACGACGGTCATTGGCGGCGGCTCCTCAGACGTAGAAGGCGATCCGGTCGCGTCCCCACCGGAAGGCGAGCCAGCCCGCCCCGAGGGCCACGACGGCGACCAGCACGGCGACGCTGATGTGCGAGAGGGGCGGGATCTTGCCGAAGAAGATCGGGTCGCGGAAGACCTCGAGGATCGAGCGCACCGGGTTGAAGCGGACCACCCAGCGCCACCGCTCCGGCAGGATCGTCATCGGATAGACGATCGGCGTGAGGTAGAAGAGGGCCGCCAGCGCCACCCCGACCATCTCGATCACGTCGTAGAAGAAGACCGCGAGCGGCGCGAGCAGCAGCCCCGCCCCCAGGGTGAAGAGTGCCGCCAGCAGGATGGCGACCGGCACGAAGAGGAGCGCCGGCGTCACCCCGTGCCCGGTCACGAGCAGCAGGCCGGCGAGCGGCACCAGCGCCAGGACCAGGTTCACGACCCCGGAGAGGACGACCGCGAGCGGGAAGACGACGATCGGCACCGGCACCTTCTCGATCAGGCCGGCGTTGCCCCGCAAGCTGTTCATCGAGGTGACGATGCTCTGCTGGAAGAAGTTCCAGAAGAGGACGCCGGAGAGGACGTAGACCGGGTAGTTCTTGACGTCGAAGCGGAAGACGGTGCTGAAGGCGATGTGCAGCACGAGCATCATCATGAGCGGCTGCAGCATCGTCCAGAGGAAGCCGAAGGCCGATCGCCGGTAGCGCACCTTGAGCTCGCGCCGCACCAGCTCGACCACGAGGTCGACGAACGCCCCCAGCTCCCGCTTCGCTTCCTCCGTCACCGGGCGATCTTACAGGGGCGGGCCGGTCGCCACGGTGACCCGGGCCACGACCGCGCCGGCTCCGTCCCGGTATGATCCGAGCGAGCCGATGCCCACCCGCCCGATGTCGCCCCGAGACCCGAGAGACCGGAGAGAACGGTGAGCCGGCGCCGCCCGCGCCCCCCCGCGGCCCCCGCCGCCGGCGGCGCGCCCCCTGCCTCCCTGCGGCGCGAGGGGAGCGCCTTCCTGCTCGTGCTGGCGCTCCTCTGGGCGGTGGTCCTGGCCGTCGACCCGCTCGCCCGCGAGGCCTTCCGCCAGCCGAAGGCGGTGGCCGGCGCCGCGCTGGCCGCCGCCAGCATCGTCGCCCTCGCCGGGAGCGGGCGGCTCCGGCTCGGCCGCGGCCGCGCGGCGAGCCCCGCGCGCCCCGCCCAGGCGCCCCGCGCCGTCCTGGCCGTGGCCTCGGCGCTCCGCTCGCCGCACCCCGCC
>JAHDVN010000492.1:389-2191 GCA_023384635.1 Thermoanaerobaculia bacterium | reverse complement strand
CATGGGCCGGCCCGCGCCGCGGCGCGACGGCCGGGAGAAGGTCACCGGCCGCGCCGCCTTCGCGGGCGACGTCCGCCGCCCCGGCCTGCTCCACGCCCGCCTCCTGCGCCCGCCCGCCCACGGCGCCCGGCGCCTCTCGCTCGACCTCTCGCGGGCGCGGAAGATGGAGGGGGTCACGGTGGTCGAGGAGGGGGATCTCGTCGCCCTGCTCCACGCCGACCCCGAGCGCGCCGCGGCCGCGCTCGCCGCCGTGGAGGCGCACTGGGAGATCCCCGAGCCCGCGTTCGACACCGAGTCGGTCGCCGATCACTTCCTGGAGCACGCCCCGCAGGGCGAAGTGGAGCTCGAGCGCGGCGACGTCGCGGCCGCGCTCGCGGCGGCCCGGGCGGGCCGAGGGGGCCTCCGGCTCTTCGACTCGACCTTCCGCACCGGCTACGTCGCCCACGCGCCGATCGAGCCGCACACCGCGGTGGCGGAGATGCAGGACGGGCGGCTCGTGGTCTGGGCCGGCACCCAGAGTCCGTTCGGCACGCGCGCGCGGATCGCCCAGGAGCTGGAGCTCCCGGAGAGTCGGGTGCGCGTCCTCACCCCTTTCCTCGGCGGCGGCTTCGGCGGCAAGAGCGCCAGTGGCCAGGCCCTGGAGGCGGCGCGCCTCGCGCGGATCACCCGCCGGCCGGTGATGGTCGCCTGGACGCGGGCCGAGGAGTTCTTCCTCGACACCTTCGACCCGGCAGCGGTGGTCCACATCCGCTCGGCGAGCGACGGCGAGGGCCGGATCACGGCCTGGGACTACCGCGTCTGGGCCGCCGGCGACCGCGCCGCCGAGGTGCTCTACGAGCCGCCCGCCGCGCGGGTCACCTCCTTCATGGCCCGCGGCTCCCAAGGGTCGCGACTCCACCCGTTCGCGGTCGGCCCCTGGCGGGCCCCCGGCGCCGGCACCAACGTCTTCGCGCGCGAGTCGCAGGTCGACATCATGGCCGCGGCGGCGGGGGTGGACCCGCTCGCCTTCCGGCTCCGCAACACCTCCGACGCGCGGGCGCGCCGCGTCCTCGAGACCGCAGCGGCGCGCTGCGGCTGGAGAGCCGCCCCGGTCCCCTCCGGCCGCGGCCAGGGGATCGCGGTGGGGATCGACTCCGGCACCTACTGCGCCGTCGCCGCCGAGGTGGAGGTGGACCGCGCGAGCGGGGCGATCCGGGTGCGGCGGCTGGTGGCGGCCCAGGACATGGGCCTCGTCGTCAACCCGGAGGGGGCGACGATGCAAGTCGAAGGCTGCCTCGTCATGGGCCTCGGCTACGTCCTCAGCGAGGAGCTGCGTTTCCGCGGCGGCGAGATCCTCGACGAGAGCTTCGCCACCTACGAGATTCCGCGCTTCTCCTGGCTGCCGCGGATCGAGACCGTGCTGGTGCCCAACGACGAGCTCTCGCCCCAGGGCGGCGGCGAGCCGGCGATCGTGCCGCTCGGCGCCGCGATCGCGAACGCGGTCTTCGACGCCGTGGGGGTGCGCCTCTACCGCCTCCCGATGACTCCGGAGCGGGTGCGCGCGGCACTCGCCGAGCGGCGGGAGACGGAGCGGACGGAGTAGAACCGGGAGCTCGGGGAGCGCCCAGGGGGGGTTCGGCATGAGCAAGCTCTTGCGGGGACTGGTGGCCGGCTGGGGAGCCCACAAGTTGGGCGGTTGCGGTTGCGGGGGACTGCTCCTCTTCCTCCTCTTCTGGTGGCTGCTCGGCGCTTCCGGCATCGAGCTCTTCCAATAGTGCCTCGTCCCGCCGGGACGCTGGTGCTACCCTAGAGGCGGCGCCGCG
>JAHDVN010000492.1:0-379 GCA_023384635.1 Thermoanaerobaculia bacterium | reverse complement strand
GCGGAGAGGGGTCGCGGCCCGGCCCGATGCGATTCCTGCCGCGCACGCTCGCGCAGAAGCTGATCCTCGCGCTCACGCTGATCGTGGCGCTCCTCGAGGGAGCTGCTGGCGTCTACAGCGTCCGCCGCCAGGAGCGCCACCTCCTCGCCACGATGGTGCAGGGCGCCGACCAGCTCTCGCGCGGCATCACCAGCGCCACTTGGCACGCGATGCTGGCCGACCACCGCCAGGACGCCTACGAGGTGATGCAGACCGTCGCCTCCCAGGAGGGGATCAGCCTCATCAAGATCTTCAACAAGGAGGGGCGGGTGATGTTCTCCACCGCCCCCGGCGGGCCGGCTCAGGTGGACAAGAAGGCGGAGGTCTGCTTCCTCTGCCA
>JAHDVN010000491.1 GCA_023384635.1 Thermoanaerobaculia bacterium | reverse complement strand
CAGGTCGGCCTCGGTCTGCCTCCGCTCTGGCTCCTCGCCACGGCCGTGGCCGCCGCAACGGCGATCGGCGCCGCCCGCGCCGGTGGGGCGGGCGGCGCGCCGCGGCTGGGCGTGTTCGCCGCAGCCGCGGTCCCGCTCCTGCTCGTGGCGCTGGCCTGGATCGCCGAACGGGCCTGGGGCCCGCTGCCGGTCGACGGCAGCGGCTGGCTCGGCCCGACCGCCTTCGCTTGGCGCGCTCCGTTCGCGGGGCTCGCCTTCGCCGCGCTGCTCGCCGCGGGGCGCGGAGCGAGGCAGGGGGCGGCGGGAGCCGACCGCTGGGCACTCGCGGCGCTCGCGGCGCTCGGCGGCGCCGCGCTGCTGGTGGATCGCCCCGCGCTCGCTGCGGTCGCGCTCGTCGCCGCCGCGGCGGTGGCCGGAGAGGCGACCTCCCGGCTGCGCCGCCGCCGGCGCCCGTTCTCCGGCTGGCTGGCGATCGCGCTGCTCGCCGCGCTGGAGGCGGCGGTGGCGTTCGAGATCGCGGCCGTGCTGGAGACCCGCCGCTCGCTCCGGCACGACCTGGAGGGCTTCCGGCCTCCGGACGAGAGCGGCCGCGAGGCCCTCGAGCTGGGGATCGCCTCCCAGCTCGCCGGGCTCGACCTGGCGGAGCTCGCTCCGGGGCCGGGCGCCGACCCGATCGATCTTCCGTTCGCGATCTGGCGCGACTCGCCGCTCGCCCGGCGGGACGCGCTCAGCGGGATCGCGGTCGCGCAGCCGGGCGGGCGGCGCGGGATCTTCTCCTGGGGATTGCCCCTCACCTCGGCGGGGGAGCTCGATCTCGACCCGGGGCGGTGGAGCGCCATCGATCTGCCCGGCTGGTCGGAGGCGCTGGTCTGGGGGGAGGCGGAGGTTCCGGCCGGACCCGAGGGCCCGCTGCGGGTCCGATTCTGGCTCCAGCCGCGCCCCGGCTTCGGCACCGTGCCGCCGCCGATCGAGGATCTCGCGGCCGGGCTGCTCCGCGGCGGGCCCACTCTCTCCTTCGACCTCGCCGGGCGACGGGGCTCGCCCCGGTTCGCCTTCTTCTCCCCGGACGGTCTCCCCCTCGTCACCCCGTGGCCGGAGAATCCGCCGCGGCTGCCGCCGCTCGCGCCGGGAGAGCGCCGGGAGGGGCGCCTCACCGGCCCGGACGGCGCGCAGTGGATGGTGGCCCGCGGCGAGGCGACGCACGCGGCCGCCCTGTTCGTGCCCCTGCGCGGCGTCGGCGAGCTGCTCGAGCGCACCGGCACGCACGTCCTCGCGGTGCTCGCGTGGCTGCTGCTGCTGGCGGGCGGCATGGCGCTGGCGGCGCTGCCCCGCGCCGCGGTGCGCGACGCGATCCGCCGCACCGTGCGCTCCTATTCGCGCCGTCTCCTCGTCCTCTTCACCCTCCTGGTCCTCGTGCCGGTCGTCCTCTTCACGCTCTTCACGACGGCGACGATCGCGCGGCGCCTGGAGGCGCAGCAGCGCCGGGGGGGGGAGGCAGCGCTGGCCTCGGCCGAGCGGGTGCTCGGCGAGTACCTGCTCACGCTCGAGCCCGGCTTCGGGCTCGACACCGCGCTCGACGACGACCTCCTCGCCTGGCTCGCGCGCGTGGTGCCGCCCCAGGGCTCGCGCTCCTGGAGCGGCCGCGTCCACGCCTCGAGCCGGCGCGAGCTCTACACCGCAGGGCTGCTCTCCCGGCAGCTCCCGGGGGAGGTGGAGGAGCGGCTCGTGCTCGGCGGCCACGAGCTGGTCTCGCGCGACAGCCGGGCGGGAGGGGTGACCTATCTCGAGCTCTTCGCGCCGCTGCGTGTCCCGGGAGTGCCGCTCGAGCGCGGGCGGCTGGTCCTGGCGATGCCGCAGCTGGCGCAGCAGGAGGAGCTCGCCGCCGAGCTCTTCCGGCTGCGCCGTCGCGCGCTCCTGGTGGCGAGCGCTCTCTTCGCGGGGCTCGCGGCGCTGGCCGCACGGCTGGCGGGCGGCTTCACGCGTCCGCTCGCGGAGCTCGTGGAGAGCACCCGCCGCATCGCCGCCGGCGAGCCGGCCTTCGCCCGGCGCCCGGAGGAGGCCGAGCTCGCCGCGCTCGTCGAGGCCGTCGACGTGATGGCGCGCGAGATAGCCGCGGGTCGCGACCGGCTGGTGCGCGAGTACGAGCTGGTCGACAGGATCGGCGACCAGGTCACCGCCGGCGTGATCACGCTCGACGC
>JAHDVN010000490.1 GCA_023384635.1 Thermoanaerobaculia bacterium | reverse complement strand
CCACCTCTGGTCGGAGCGGTTCGACCGCCCTGCCGGAGACCTCTTCGCGCTCGAGGACGAGATCTCGCTCGGCGTTGCCCGACGGCTCGAGGCCGCCCTCGCGAAGGCGGCCGGAGTCTCGCTCCGCACCGCTCCGCCCCCCTCTCCCGCCGCCCACCAGCTCCACCTCAAGGGCCGCTTCTTCCTGAACCGGCGGGCTCCTGCCGACCTCGAACGAGCCGTGGCGCTCTTCGAGGAGGCGATCGCCCTCTCCCCCGAATGGGCACCTCCCCACCTGGGTCTCGCCGCCGCCCTCGGCGTGCTCGTGCTCTGGGACCTGCGCTCTCCGGCGGAGACCTTCGCGCGCGGGAAGGCCGCGGCGCGCAAGGCCCTGGCGCTCTCCCCTTCCCTGGTCGAAGGGCACCATCTCCTCGGGGGGTTCCGGTTCCTCGCCGACTGGGACGGCCCGGGTGCCCGGGAGGCGTACACCCGAGCCGGGGACACGCTCGCGGAGGACGCCTACTGCCGCACCGTTCTCGCCATCTTCGAGCTCGCCAGCGGCCGGCCCGAGGCGGCCCGGCGGATCGCGCTGCGGGGAGCCGATGCCGAGCCGGCCAGCGCCATCGCCCAGTCCCAGGCGGGGGCGATCCTCACCGGGCTGGGTGACTGCGCCGGCGCCGCGAGGCTCCTCGAGCAGAGCCTGGAGCTCGACGAGCGGGTCCCGATGAGCCACCTATGGCTCGGCTACTGCCGCGCCCTGCAGGGCCGGGAGGGGGAGGCCGAGGCGCTCCTGCGCGCCGCCGCCCAGCGGGGACTCTCGTTGGCCGGGAGCGCTCTCGCCGCGCTCGCGGTCCGCCGCGGCCAGCGCGAGGAGGCCCGGGCCGTGGTGGCGAAGCTGGAGCGCACGGCAGAGGCGACGGGCAGACCACCCGCTCTCTTCGAGCGCGGCCTCGCCCGCGCCGCCGTGGGAGAGCGAGACCGGGCGCTCGCGCTCTTCGCCGAGGCGGAGAGAGAGAGGTCCCCCGCCTTCACCTTCGCCCTCTTCGCCCCCGGCTACCTCGCCCTCGCTCCTCCCTGGCTGCAGGCCTGGTTCGCGCGCCGGCGCCGCGACCTCGGACCGCGCTTCGGCCTCCCGGCGGGCGGCCCCGCGAGCGAGGCCGCTCAGGGCTGACAGAGCACGATGGCGTAGAAGCCGACCGTGTAGGCCCCGCTCAGGAGGTTCACCCTCCCCTGCAGGTAGCTGCTTCCAGTCGCGTACCGGTTCCCCTGGAGCACTTCGCCCTCCAGCACGAAGCCGGCCATCCCGGGCTCGGCCGGGTCGAGAGTGACGACCATCCGATATCGATTCGTGCCGCGCACCTCGTTCTCCAGCAGCCGCCAGCTCCCCACGCCCCGGTAGGTGAACGGCCCCTCGGGGGCCACCGCGGTGGGCGGGAAGCTGATCCCCTCGTAGACCAGGTTGTAGGCGCGCTCCCCGGCGAGGTCGCCGACGACGACCGATCCGACGTCGATCATCGGGAACTGGTCGGCGGGGGTGAGAATCTGCCCCGCGCCCTGGCCGACGAAGACGTCGCAGCCCAGGGCCGCGTTGAGGCCGATCGCCGGATGCTGCGCCGGCGCCGGCCCGGCCCCCGCGAAGAGGCCGATCAGAATGGGGATCACGAGCAGGTAGCGTCGCATCTTCCTGTCTCCCTCGGACCTCCGGGCCCCGGCGGCATGCCGGGGCCCCCCGGTCCGCTGCGGCCCCAGAGTGCACCCCTCCCGGGGGCCGGATCGCGACCCGGAAGCGACGGATTCAGGATGGGGTTCGGATGCCGCCCCGGTGGCCGGCGGCGCTGACCGCTACTTGCGCTGGTTGGCGGCGAGGATCCGCTTGCGGAGGCGGAAGGCCTTGGGGGTGACCTCGACGAGCTCGTCCTCCTTGATGAACTCGAGCGCCTGCTCGAGGTTCATCGCCAGCGGCGGGGCGAGGCGCACCAGCTCGTCGGCGGTCGAGGAGCGCATGTTCGTCAGCTTCTTCTCGCGCACGATGTTCACGTCGAGGTCGTTGGCGCGGTTGTGCTCGCCCACGATCATCCCCTCGTAGACCTCGTCGCCGGGGGCGACCACGAGCACGCCGCGCGGCTGCAGGTTCTCGATCGCGTAGGCGGTGGCGCGGCCCGCGCGGTCGGCGACCAGCGCCCCGGTCGGGCGGTGCTCGATCTCCCCCTGCCAGACGTCCC
>JAHDVN010000032.1:16454-18217 GCA_023384635.1 Thermoanaerobaculia bacterium | reverse complement strand
CCTCGGGGCGCAGCCGGGCACCCCCGCAGCGCGGGCAGAGATCATAAGAGCGGTAGCGCGCGAGCAGCACCCGCACGTGGACCTTGTAGGTGCGCTGCGCGAGCCAGGCGAAGAAGTCGTCGAGGTTGCAGAACTTCCCCTTCCCGCTCCAGATCCACTCCCGGTCGGCCGGGGCGAGCTCCCCCCAGGGGGTGTCGGGGTCGATCCCCCGCGCCGCCGCGGCGGCGAGCAGCTCGTCGTAGAGGTCCTCGTAGGCAGGGCTGTTCCAGGGGGCGATGGGGCGGGCTGCCAGTGGGCGCGTCGGGTCGGGGACGACGCGTTCGCGGTCGATCCCCATCACGCGCCCGAACCCCTGACACTCCGGGCAGGCGCCGAGCGGGGAGTTGAACGAGAAGAGGGCCGGCGAGGGGGGCGAGACCGCCTCGCCGCAGTGCGGGCAGGCGAGCTCCGCGGCCACGAACCGCCGCCCGGACGGGCCCTCGGCCTCGACGCGCGGGGCCATGCGGAGCCCCTCTTCGAGCGCCGCCGCCACGCGCGGCGCGCTCTCGGGAGCGGCGCGGAAGCGCCCCAGGAGGAGCGGCAGCGGGTCGGCGCCGGCGGGCCACGGCGCCCCCGGCTCGAGCCGGCACACCTCCTCGCCGTCGAGGTAGCGGCCGAAGCCGAGGCGCACCAGCTCGGAGAGCGCCGCGTCGGCCCCGCGCCGGGGCCGCGGCTGCCGCACCACGAGCCGGAACGGGTCGCCCACCTCCCCCGCCGCCAACTCCGCCGCGGCCTCGGAGGGCGAGGAGCGGCGGGCCCGGCCGTGCCCGGCGGGACAGACGACCTCGCCGAGGTGAGCGAAGAGGAGCCGCAGGACGTCGTGGATCTCGGTGAGCGTGCCCACCGTCGAGCGCGCGTTGCGCACCCCGTTGCGGGCCGCCAGCGCCACTGCCGGCAGGACGTTGCGGATCTCGTCGACCGGCGGCCGCTCGCGCTGCTCGAGGAAGTTGCGCGCGTACGTCGACATCGACTCGACGAAGCGGCGGTGCCCCTCGGCGTAGACGGTGTCGAAGGCGAGCGAGGACTTGCCGGCCCCCGAGGGGCCGGTCACCACCGTGACCCGGCCGTGCGGGACGCGGCAGCTCACCCCCTTCAGGTTGTGGGTGCGGGCGTTGCGGACCTCGTTGGCGGTCGGACGGGGCCCGGTGGCGGGCCCGGTCGCGGCGGCTCGGCGCCGAGCCCCCGATCCTACCCCGCGCCGCCCGCCGCGGGCTCGCCGTTCAGGGAGTCTCGGCCGCCTCGCCGCGCCCGCCGAAGACGCGGCGCAGCCAGCGCCGGAAGCGGCCGCCCTCCGACGGCTCCTCGCCCTCCTCCTCGGGCGAGACCCCGAGCCGGTCGCCCGCCCAGCGCGGGCCGCCGTGCAGCGGACAGCCGAGGGTGGGCACCCGCTCCGGGAGGAAGAACTCGTCGATCACCTGCGGGCAGAGAGGGAGCGCGAGGCCGCCGGTGGCCGGGTCGATCGTCCGCCGCACGATCCCGGGCGGCGGGGCGATCTGCCCGTAGCCACCGGGGGGCCGCGTCCGCTTCATGAAGTCGACCCAGATCGGCAGCGCCCCGGCCGCGCCGCTGAACGGCGTGGGCCGGTTGTCGTCGAAGCCGACCCAGGCGAGCGCCACCCGCCCGGGCGCGAAGCCGGCGAACCAGGCGTCGCGCTTCTGGTTCGTGGTGCCCGTCTTGCCCGCCACCGGATCGGCCAGCCCGAGCTCGCGGGTCCGCCGCCCGGT
>JAHDVN010000032.1:0-16444 GCA_023384635.1 Thermoanaerobaculia bacterium | reverse complement strand
GCGACCACCCCCTCGAGCAGCGAGGTCACCAGGTAGGCCGCCTCCGGCGAGAGCACCCGCTCGGGCGCCGCGAGCGCCTCGCCGGAGAGCGGCCGGCCCGCGCCGTCGAGGACTCCGTCGAGGGTGTGCACCGGGGGCCGCACGCCTCCCGAGGCGAGGGTGGCGTAGACGGTGGCGAGCTCGAGCGGCGAGAGCTCGAACGCCCCCAATGCCAGGGAGGGGACGGGCGCGAGCGGCGAGCCGACGCCCAGGCGGTGGGCGAGGTCGACGACCGGCGGCAGCCCCACCTCGAGGGCGAGGCGGACGGTGGGGAGGTTCAGGCTCTGCTCGACCGCGGTGCGGGCGGAGACCCAGCCGCGGTACTCCGCGTCGTCGTTCTTCGGCTGCCACTGCCGGCCCGCCACCTCCAGCACCAGCGGCTCGTCGAGGATCAGGGTCGCCGCCGAGGCCTTCGCCCCCGCCAGCGCGGCGGCGAAGACCACCGGCTTGAAGGTGCTCCCCGCCTGCCGGCGCATCTGCGCCACCCGGTCGAACTGGCTCTTGCGGAAGTCGCGGCCGCCGACCCAGGCGCGCGCGCCGCCGCCGCGGGGATCGAGCGCCAGGATCGCCGCCTGCAGCGCGTCGAGCCCGGAGCGCTGCGAGCGCTTCGCGAGCGCCGCGAGCCCCGCCTCCACCGCCGCCTCGGCCGCCGCCTGCTCCTCTTCGTCGAGGGTCGAGAGCAGCACCAATCCGGCTTCGTCGAGGCTCTCGACCCCGAATCTGCGGCGCGCCTCCGCGGCCGCGGCCGCGGCGAAGAAGGGGGCCCGGTTGCGCCCGTAGCCGGTCGCCCGGACGCCGAGCGGCGCCTGCTTCGCCTCCTCGGCGCGCTCGCTCGCCAGCCAGCGCAGCGCCACCAGGCGGTCGAGGATCTGGTTGCGCCGGGCGAGCGCCGCCTCCGGGTGGCGGTAGGGGGAGAGCTCGGCCGGCGAGCGGATGATTCCGGCCAGCAGCGCCGACTCGGCGAGGTCGAGCTCGGCGGCGGGCTTGTCGAAGTAGGCGCGCGCGGCGGCGCCCACCCCCATCAGGTTCACACCGCCGGGCCGGCCCCAGAAGATGCCGTCGAGGTAGAAGCCGAGGATCTCGCGTTTGTCGTAGCGCAGCTCGACGAAGATCGCGAGCAGCGCCTCGCGCAGCTTGCGCTCCACCGTCCGCTCGGCGCTGAGGAAGCGGTTCTTGACCAGCTGCTGGGTGAGCGTCGAGCCGCCCTGGCGCACCGCGCCGCCGCGCACGTTGGTCCAGAGCGCGCGGACGATCCCCGAGAGCGAGAGGCCGGGGTGCTCGAAGAAGCCGTCGTCCTCGGCGGCGAGGACCGCCTGCACCAGCTCGCGCGGCACTTCGTCGAGCGCCACCGGCACCCGGTCGAGCTGCTCGGGGCCGTGGAAGGAGGCGAGGAGCCGCGGCTCGAGGAGCGCCGCCCGGATCTCCTCGGAGCCGTGCTGCAGGCGCCTCACCCGGTCTCCGGCGAGGTCGACGACGAGCAGGCCGCCGCCCGTCCAGCCGCGCGGCGACGGGAAGCGCCGTTGGTAGACCGCCACCTGGTTCGGCAGCGCGCGGAAGGTCCCCGGCAGCAGCCCCTCCCGCGGCGCCGGACGGTAGCCGCACCCCTCGAGCCGCCGCGCCAGCTCGGCGGCGCTCGTGCGCGTCCCCGGCTCGAGCCGGAGAGCGCGCGCGTAGAGGCGGGAGGGGAGCGCCCCGGCGTCGCTCGCGAGGCTCCCCGACAGGCGCCAGTACGGCCAGACGAACCAGGCTGCGGCGGCCGCGGCGAGGGCGACCAGGAGCAGCAGCCAGCGCAGGACGCGGAAGTCGCGCCGCCGCCGCCGTCGCGTGCCGCTGCCCATCGTTCGCCGCCGCTTCGCCACCTCCGCATTCTAGGCGGGGCCCGGCCGGCGCCGTCGGGTAGCATGGCGCTCCAGGAGGACCGCCATGGCCCGCTCGCCCCTGCCCGTCCCCGCCCTGCTCGTCGCGCTCGCCCTCGCCGCCGGCTGCGGCACCCCCCCGCCTCCCCCGGCGGCCACCCAGACGGGGGACTCCGCCGCCGCCTACGCCGGCGAGGAGGCGGCGCGCACCGGGCGCATGGAGGACGAGGCCGCGGCGATCCGCGACCGCTGGGCCGAGGTCCAGGAGATGGAGGGGACGCCCGAGGAGAAGCAGCGCGCCGTCGAGGAGCTGATGGCCCGCGAGCGCGCCCTGATGCGCGACGGCGAGGGCGAGGCCCCTGCCGCGGAGGAGGAGGCCCCGGAGGACTGACCCCCGGGCTCCGACCTCCCCGTTCGCCCGTGAGCTTCCGCGGACCGCGAGCCCGCCCGCTCCTCGCGGCGCTGACCCTCGCCGCGGCCGCATGTGCCCCGCCGCGGGCGCCCGCGCCCGAGGTGCTCCTCCTCGTCTCGATCGACACCCTGCGGGCCGACCACCTCGGCTGCTACGGGTACGCCCGCTCCACCTCGCCGGCCATCGACGCCTGGGCCGCCGGCGGCACGCTCTTCGAGGACGTGACGAGCCCGTCGCCCTGGACGCTTCCGGCCCACGCCTCGCTGCTCACCGGCTACTACCCCTCGCGCCACGGCCTCAAGGAGCTCGACCGGCAGCTGCCCGGCGGTGCGCGCACCGTCGCGGAGATGCTGGCCGAGGCCGGCTGGGCGACGGCGGCGGTGGTCAATTCCCAGCACCTCGGCCCTCGCTTCGGGCTGGCCCGCGGCTTCGCCGAGCTCGTCTACCTCGAGGAGCGGATGGACCAGCGGGAGCCCACCCGCCGGCTCGTCGACCTCGCGATCGAGCACCTCCACCGCCCGCGCGACCGGCCGCTCTTCCTCTTCCTGCACACCTACGATGTCCACAGCGACTACCGCTCCCTGCCGGAGCACGAAGCGCCCTTCCTCCGAGATTACGGCGGCCCGGTGGACGGCTCCACCGGGCAGCTGATCGCCTTCCGGAAGGGGGAGCTCTCCCTCGGACCGCGGGATGCAGCGCGCCTCGTCGACCTCTACGACGCCGGCATCCGCCAGGCCGACGCCGAGTTCGCCCGCCTCCTCGAGGGTGTCGAGCGGAGCGGCCGTGCCGCCGAGACGACGGTGGTCCTGCTCTCCGACCACGGCGAGGAGTTCCTGGACCACGGCGGGGTCCTGCACGGCCGCACCCACTTCCAGGAGCTGCTCCGCGTCCCGCTCGTGATCCACGGGCCCGGAGTGCCGGCGGGACGCCGGGTCGGGGCGCCGGTCTCGCTCGTGGACGTCGCCCCCACGCTGCTCGCGCTCGCGGGGGTCGCCCCGCCGGCCGGGCTCGACGGCATCGACCTCTCCCCCACCTGGAAGCGATGGGGCGGAGCCCCCACCCCCCGCCTCCTCTTCGCCGAGGCCGATCACAACAACGCCGAGCCCGACATCCTGCGCACCGTGCGGGACGGCCGGCACAAGCTCATCCTCGACCGCCTCGACCGCACCTCGCGCCTCTTCGACCTCGAGGAGGACCCGGGGGAGCGGACCGACATGGCCGGGCGCGACCCCCGCACCGCCGCGCGCCTGCGGGCCGAGATCGCGCGGTTCCTCCAGCTGCGGCCCGTGGGCGAGGCCGGGAGCGCCGCCCTCTCGCAGGAGGAGATCGCCCTGCTCCGCTCGCTGGGCTACCTGCCCTGAGGCGCGTCGGAGGCTCGTCCTCCTGGTATCCTCCCCGGTCGCCATGATCTCGGTCTCGAGCCTCGCCAAGTCGTTCGGCGCCGACCTGCTCTTCGAGCGGGTCTCGCTGCAGCTCAACCCCGGCTGCCGCTACGGGCTGGTGGGCGCGAACGGCTCGGGCAAGTCGACCTTCCTGCGCATCCTGGCCGGCGACGAGCCGGCGAGCGACGGCACCGTCGCGATCGCCAGGCGGCTGCGGGTCGGGGTGCTCCGGCAGGACCATTTCCGCTACGAGCAGGACCGGATCCTGGACGTCGCGATGATGGGGCGGCGGGACGTCTACGACGCGCTCGTGGCCCGCGAGGAGCTCCTCGCCCGCGCCGATGTCGAGTTCGACGCCGAGCGCTACGCCGAGCTCGAGGAGCTGGTCCTCCACAACGACGGCTACGCGCTCGAGGCGCGCGCGGGAGAGATCCTGGAGGGGCTGGGCGTTCCCACCGCCCGCCACCAGGAGCCGCTCTCGGCCCTGTCCGGCGGCTTCAAGCTGCGGGTGCTGCTCGCCCAGGTGCTCGCCGGCGACCCGGACGTGCTCCTCCTCGACGAGCCGACGAACCACCTCGACATCCTCTCGATCCGCTGGCTCGAGAAGTTCCTCAGCGAGTTCAAGGGCTGCGCGCTGGTCATCTCGCACGACCACCGCTTCCTCGACAACATCTGCACCCACATCCTCGACGTCGACTACGCCACCATCCTCCTCTACCCCGGCAACTACCAGGCGTTCACCGAGGCGAAAGTCGCCGAGCGCGACCGCAAGGAGACCGAGATCGAGCGGCGCGAGGCGGAGATCGCGCGGCACCGCGAGTTCGTCGACCGCTTCCGCGCCAAGGCGACGAAGGCGCGACAGGCGCAGTCGAAGATCAAGCTGATCGAGAAGATCGTCATCGAGAAGCTCCCCCCCTCCTCGCGCAAGTACCCGGTCTTCAAGTTCCGGCAGCGGCGGCCGAGCGGGCGGCAGGTGCTGGAGCTCGCGGGGATCGACAAGGCGTACGGCGAGAACCGGGTGCTCTCGGGCGTCGACCTCGTGCTGCGCCGCGGCGACCGGCTGGCGGTGATCGGCCCGAACGGGATCGGCAAGTCGACGCTGCTCAAGATCGCCGTCGGCACCCTCGCCCCCGACTCGGGCAAGGTCGAGTGGGGCTACGAGACCTGGCCCGGCTACTTCGCGCAGGACCACAAGGAGATGCTCGGCCCCTCCGACCAGACGGTCGAGGCGTGGCTCTGGGAGTCCTGCCCGGGCGAGCCGATCGGCTTCGTGCGCGGCAAGCTCGCCGAGGTCCTCTTCTCCGGCGACGACGTCCACAAGCCGATCCGCGCGCTCTCCGGCGGCGAGGCGGCGCGCCTCGTCTTCGCCCGCCTCTCGGTGGACAGGCCGAACGTGCTGGTGCTCGACGAGCCGACCAACCACCTCGACCTCGAGGCGATCGAGGCGCTGGTCGAGGGGCTCAAGACGTACGACGGCACGCTGCTCTTCGTCTCCCACGACCGCTGGTTCGTGGGCGAGCTGGCGACCCGGATCCTCGAGATCACGCCCACCGGCATCCGCGACTTCGAGGGGGGCTACGAGGAGTACATCGCCCGCTGCGGCGACGACCACCTCGACGCCGACACGGTGGTGCTGCGCGCCAAGCAGGAGCGCAAGCAGGCCAAGGAGCGCAGTGCCCGGCCCGCCGACGACCCGAAGCGGCGGGCGCGGATCAAGGAGCTCACGGCGAAGCGCGACAAGACCACCGCCGCGATCGAGAAGGCCGAGAACCGGGTGCACGAGATCAACGAGCTCTTCTGCAACCCCGGCTTCTTCGACAAGACCTCCCCCGCCGACGTGCGCAAGCTCGAGAACGAGCAGCGCCAGCTCGCCGCCCGCCGCGACGAGCTCATGGCCGAGTGGGAGCAGCTCGAGACCGAGCTCGAGGCGCTGGGGCCGGTCGCGGCGAAGTAGGGAGCTGCGCCCGAGGCTGCAGCGTGGCCGCGGAAGCGGACCGGAGGCCTCCACCCCGGGAACGGAACCGAGGACGGGACAGCGAGATCCCTCGCTGCGCTCGGGATGACGGGCCGCTGCGCGGCCCCGTCAGATGTCGATGATCACCTTCGGCGAGGAGCCGCCGGTGGCGGTGACGCCGTAGGGGCCGAGGGTGACCTGGAAGAAGTAGATGCCGGCCCGCGCGGCGCGCAGGGCGACCGACTCCTGCTTCCCGCCGGGGCCGATCGTGAGCGTCATCCCCTTGTCCTTGTCCTTCTCCTTGTCCCCGACCGGAAGGGCGGAGAGGTTGAGCTGCACTTCCGACTGGCAGAAGTTGCGGAAGTGGATCCTCTTCGCCCCGGCGCGGATTACCGCCGGGCTCGGGTGGACCTGGTACTCGATGCCGTGGCCGGTCGGCACCTCGACGATGAAGATGTCGGCCGGGGCCTTCGCGACTCTCGTGGCCTTGCTCTTGGCGGCGCTCTTCGCGGACATCGTCTCCTCCTTTCGTCGGGACGGTCAGGGTTCCGGGGACGGGTCGCGCCCCGCCGCGGCGGCGAAGCGCGGGTCGGTGCGCAGGGCGGCGAGCGCGGGGTCGCGCTCGATCTCCCAGCGCGGGTAGCCGGCTGCGAGGGCAGAGGCGACGAGCGCCAGCGCGGCGTCGCGGTCGCCCAGCCCCTCGTGGACCGAGGCGGCGATCGCGGCCACCTCACCGTCGCCGGGGGCGAGCGCCACCGCCTCTCGGGCCAGCGCGCGCGCCTCGCGCGCCTCGCCCAGCATGGCGTGCGCGTCGGCCTGCTCGGCGAGCAGGCGGGCGTCGCGCGGGTTTACCGCGAGCTGCTCGGCGCCGAGCGCGAGGGCGCGCCGCAGCGCCTCGGCGGCGGCCGCCGAGCCCGGGGCCGCGCGGTGGCGGGCGCGGCCGAGGTTGAGCCAGGCGGAGGCGTTGCGCTCGTCCCCCTCCACGGCGCGCGCGAAGGCGTCGGCCGCCTCTTCGTAGCGGCCGAGATAGAAGAGCGTGGCGCCGAGGTTCGTGTACCCCAGCGGCGTGGGACGGATCTCCACCGAACGGCGCAGCGTGCCCTCCGCCTCGTCCAGCGCCCCGAGCTTGAACGCCACGACCCCGAGGTTGGTGTGGCCGCGCGGGTTGCCGGGGGCGAGGCGTGTCACTTCGCGGAAGGCGGCCGCCGCCTCCTCCAACCGCCCCTCGGCCACCAGCAGCGCCCCGAGGTAGTTGTGGGCCGCCCAGTCGGTGGGGCGCAGCTCGAGGGCCTGCCGGTAGGAGTCCTCCGCCTCGCCCCGGCGCCCCAGGTCGGCGAGGGCGCGGCCCCGCTCGCGTAGCGCCTCGGCCTCGCGCGGATCGCGGTCGAGGGCCCGCGCGAAGCTGGCGAGCGCCTCCTGTGGCTCGCCGGTACCGCGGGCGAGCAGCCCGAGCGTGAGGTAGACCTGGGCCTGCAGGTCCTCGATCGCGAGCGCCCGCTCGGCGGTCTGCCGCGCCAGCGGCACCAGCTCGGTGCGCTTCGTGAGCTCGTAGAGCCGCCAGTACGCCTCCGCCAGCGCGGCGTGGGCGAGAGCGTAGGCGGGATCGGCGGCGAGGGCGCGCTGCAGCAGCGAGATCGCCTCCTCCACGCTCTCGCGGCGCTCGAAGCTCTGCAGGCGCCCGCGGGCCTCGAGATAGAGGCCGTAGGCGCTGGCGCTCGCGGTCGCCCCGGCGCGGGGGATCGCCGCCGGGTCGGCACCGAGCTCGAGCAGCTCGGCGGCATCGGCGAGGAAGCGGTCGTGGAGCGAGAGATCGTCGAGCCGGTAGTCGCGCGGGCCGAGCGCGCGCAACTGCCGCAGCTCCACCGCGTCGACCAGCACGGCGTGCAGGCGCACCTGCTCGCCGAGCCGCTGGAGGCTGCCGGTGAGGGCCACCGTGGCGCCGAAGGCGCGCCGCGCCGCCTCCGCGCTCGTCACCCCGGCCGCGCGCACGTCGGCCGACGGCACCACCGAGAGGGCGCTCCCGCTCGCCGCCCCGTCGAGCTGCGAGAGGCGTGCCGCCAGTGCCTCGACGAGGCCGTCGGCGAGGAAGCGGTCGGAGGCCGAGACGCTGGCGACGTGGAACGGCAGCACCGCCACCCGCTTCTCGGCGGGCAGCGGCGAGAGGACTTGGCTCAGGCGCGCTGCCCCGTCGCGGAGCGGGCCCGCCATCCAGAGCACCGCGGCGAGCGCCACCGCCGCGGCCCCCACCCAGGCCCAGAGCGGGCGCCGCCGGCGCGCCGGCACGCCGCCGCTCCCCGCCACCGGCGCGGCCGTCCCGCCGCTCGAGCCGATCTCCCCCAGGTGGTCGCGCAGGGCGCGCAGCTCCCGCGCCAGGTCGAGGGTCGAGGCGTAGCGCTCCGCCGGGTCCTTGGCCAGGCAGCGCTCGAGGATCCAGCGGGCCGGGGGCGGAAAGGCGGGAGCCACCTGGGCGAGCGGCTCCGCCTCCCGCTCGAGGATCGCCGCCAGCGTCTGCACCGGTGTCTCGCGGCGGAAGGCGCGCTGGCCGGTGGCGAGCTCGTAGAGGATGGCGCCGAGCGCGAACTGGTCGGCTCGGAAGTCGACGACACGGCCGCGCGCCTGCTCCGGCGACATGTACCCCACGGTGCCCAGCACCACGCCGTCGGCGGTGGCGGGCGAGGGGCTCTCGCCCGTCTCGGTGCGGGCCTCGGAGAGCGGGCTCGCGCTGCCGCCGGCCCGCGCGTCGAGCAGCTTGGCGAGGCCGAAGTCGAGGATCTTCACCAGCCCGTCCGGCCGCACCATCAGGTTCTCGGGCTTGAGGTCGCGGTGCACGATCCCGGCGGCATGGGCCCGCGCCAACCCCTCGGCGATCTGGGCGCCGAGCTCGAGGACGCGGCGCGGCGCGAGCGGTGCGTCGGCCGAGATCAGGGCCCGCAGGGTCACCCCCTCGACCAGCTCGAGCACCAGGTACGGCCGCCCCTCGGCCTGGCCGATCTCGTGCACCGTGACGATGTTCGGGTGGTTCAGCGCCGAGGCGGCGCGCGCCTCCTGCGCGAAGCGCGCCAGCCGATCGGCGTCGCCGGCGAAGCGCTCGCCGAGGAACTTGACCGCCACCTCGCGGCCGAGCTCGCGGTCGCGCGCCCGCCAGACCTCGCCCATCCCGCCCACCCCGACCCGGGCGAGCAGCTCGAAGCGACCGAAACGGACACCCGCCGCCAGGGGCAAGGACACCTCCTCCGCGTGCGAACCGGGGACTCTGGTGAGGAAGTTACTCGCCGCCCCGCGGGGGGTCAAGCGTCTCGGGGCGATCCGCCGCTCAACGCTCCAGCTCGGCGCGGAGTGCGGCGGCGCCGCGCTCGAGGTCCGGCTGGCCGAGGAGGCCCGCCCCGGCGAGGAAGACGGTGTCGTCGCCGTAGCGGCGGCGCCCGCGGCGGATCCCCGCCGCGTCCATGCCGGAGCCGAGGACCGGAAAGGCGGGGGCGAGGGTGCCGAGCGGCCCGCGGAGCGCCGCGGCGACGTCGCGGCACTCGCCGCGCGAGAAGCGGAAGCGCCCGCCGGCGTTCGGATAGATCACGCCATCGGCGCCGGCCAAGCGGAAGAGCTCCCCCCAGAGCACCCGCGGGGCGAAGCCGTGACGGCGGCCGAGGAGCCCGCCGGAGAGGCTCGGGTGGGCGAGGAGCGCCAGGCCGGAGCCGGCCGCGAGAGCGCGCACCGTGTCGAGGCGCTCGAGCAGCGGCGCCACGAGCGCCGCCTGCACGCCGAGGCGGCGGAGCCGCCCGACCCGCTCCCCGAGCCGGTCGGCGGGGCCGGTGAGGTTCGGCACGTAGAGGCAGGAGCGGCCGCCGCGGTTGGCCGCCTCGACCGCCTCCTGGCAGCGCGCCACCCGCTCGGCGAACGGCGCCCACGGCTGCTCACAGAGGGAGTGGTCGTCCTTGACGAGGTCGATCCCGCCGCGCGCCAGGCTCCCGGCGATCGCCGCGAGCTCGCCCGCCGAGAGCCCGAGCGGCTTGAGCGCCGCCATCACCAGCGGCCGGCGTGCCGTCGCGCCACAGAGCGCGCGCAGCCCGTCGATCCCGAAGGCGGGACCGCGGAACGCGGCGAGGAGCGCCGCCGGCCAGCGCACCTCGGCGATCCGCACCCCGCGCTGCATCGAGACGTTGCCGAAGAGGAGGTTGACGAGCTGCGGCAGGTCGCCGCCCACCGTCGCCACCGGGAAGGCGAGCCGCGCGCGCGCCCGGCGCGGGCCCGTGGCCTCCACTTCGACGACCCGGCCGGCGGCCGCAGCTCGCGCCCTCTCGGGAACCAGCGCCAGGTCGAGCTCGACCGGCTGCTCGCGGGCGAGCCCGGCCGCGAGCTCCTCGGCTCGCTCGCCCGGGGCGAGCGCGAGATCGACGAGCACCTCGAGGCGCTCGTCCGCCGCGAGCGGTCGGTCCATGCCCCGGATTCTGCCCGAAACGGGGCGCCCTCTCAGGCCGGGGCGTCCGCGGCCTCTCCGCCCTCCTCCCCGGCGGCCCGGCCCTCCCTGCGCGCCCGGCGGCGCTCGCGGAAGTCGAGCAGCAGGTCGTAGAGCACCGGCACCACCACGAGCGTCAGGAAGGTCGCGAAGGCGAGGCCGAAGATCACGGCGACACCCATCCCGCGCCACCACTGCGCCGACTCGCCGCCGCTCGAGAAGCGGAAGGTGGTGAAGTCGAACTCGAAGCCGGTCGAGAGCGGAACCAGGCCGAGGATGGTGGTGATCGCGGTGAGCAGCACCGGGCGCAGGCGGCGCATGCCGGTGAGCACCACCACGGCCCGCCGCGCGAGCCCCTGGCGCCGCAGTTGCTCGGCGTAGTCGAGGAGCACGATGGCGTTGTTCACCACCACGCCGGCGAGCGAGATGACGCCGATGCCGGTCATGATGATCCCGAACGGCAGGCCGGTCGCGACGAGGCCGGCGAGCACGCCGATCATCGACATCACGACCGAGGTCATCACGATCAGCGGCACCGCCAGCGAGTTGAACTGGGCGACGATGAGCCCGAGCACGAGCAGCACGGCGTAGAGAAAGGCGCGGGAGAGGAACGCCTTGGCCTCCTCCTCGTCCTCGCTCTGGCCGGCGAAACCGAGGGAATAGCCGGCGGGCAGCAGGTCCGGAACGGCCGCGAGCCGGCGCCGCGCCTCGGCGCGCACCGGCTCGGCCTGCTCCGGCGAGGTCACCTTGCCCGAGATCGTCACCACCCGCTTGCGGTCCTTGTGCTTGATCGTGGTCATCGCGGCGCCGCGCTCGAGCCGCGCGAACGTCTCGAGCGGGATCTGGTCACCCGCCTCGTTGACGATCGCCAGCCGCCCGAGGTCGGCGAGCGAGGTGCGGTCGGCGGCCGGCAGGCGGACGGTGATGTCCCACTCGTCCTCCCCTTCGCGAAAGGTCGAGGCCTTGGTGCCGTTGACCGCGGTGCGCAGGGTGCCCGCGATCTTCGCCGTGGTGAGACCCAGCCGCGCCGCCTGCACGCGGTCCACGTGCACCACCACCTCCGGGCGGTCGAGGTCGAAGTCGTCGTCGAGGGTGGCGAGACCGGGGATGTCGGCGACCGCGGCGCGGATCCGGGCCGCGATCTCGCCGAGGCGCTGGAAGTCGTCGCCCGCGATCTCGATGGTCAACGGGTCGCCCACCGGCGGCCCCTCCTGCGGGCGCTCGACGTTGATGGTCGCGCCGGGGATGCCGCGCACCCGCTCGCGTGCCTGGGCGAGGGTGACGAAGGAGTTCTGGGCGCGATCGGCGCGGTCGAGGAGGTCCAGGGTTACGCGCCCGCGGGTCGGGTTGCCGCTCGGCGAGTAGCCGCCGAAATCGTCGGCCACCCCGGCCCCCACGCCCGCCGCCAGCACGCGGATGTCGGGCAGGTCGCGCAGCCGCTCCTCGACCTGGCGCACGATGGCGTCGGTGTGCTCGAGGCGGGTCCCGGGCGGGGTCTCGACGTTGGCGAGGATCTGCAGCGGCTCGGTCTCGGGGAAGAACTCCACGCCGTGGCCGAGCACCGGGAAGAGCGCGAGCACGAGGACGAACAGCGCCACCGTGCCGCCGACCGTGAGCAGCCGGTGGTCGAGGGCGAACTCCAGCGACCAGCGGTAGAGGTGGACGAAGCGGGCGGCCAGGCCCCCCTCCGCCACGAGCTGCTCGTCGTTCTCGAACGAGAGCCGCCGTCCGCCGCCGCGGCGCATGAACGCCGAGGCGAACGCCGGATTGGCGGTGAAGGCCACGACGAGAGAGGCGACGAGCGCGATCGAGACCGCGATCGGCAGGTACGACATGAAGTCGCCCACGATGCCGGGCCAGAAGAAGAGCGGCGAGAAGGCGGCGAGCGTGGTCAGCGTGGAGTTGAGGATCGCGTAGCCGACCTCCCGCGACCCGACCTCGGCCGCCTCGTCGGGGCTGCGGCCCTCCTGCACGTGGCGGAAGATGTTGTCCACCACCACGATCGAGTTGTCGACGATCATCCCGACCGCCAGCACCAGGGAGAAGAGGACCATCATGTTCAGCGTCATGCCCGAGAGCTGCAGCACCATGAAGGTCGCGAGCATGGCGAGCGGGATCGCGACCCCGACGAAGAGCGCGTTGCGCAGGCCGAGGGCCACGAAGAGCACCGCCACGACCAGAACCATGCCGGTGAGAACGCTGTTCTCCAGGTCCTTGACCATGCGGCGGATGTCCTTCGACTGGTCGCCGAGCAGGGTCACCTCCACGCCCGCCGGCCAGCGCTCCCGGGCCCGCTCGACCGCCGCCTTGGCCTGATCGACGAGATCGATGATGTTGGCCCCGGCCCGCTTCTGCACCAGCAGCGCCACCGACTCCCGGCCGCCGACGCGCGCGAACGAGATGCGGTCGAGGAAGCCGTAGGAGACCTCCGCGACGTCGCGCACGTGCACCGGCTGCTGCCCCTTGGCGGTGATCACGAAGTCCGCGACCTGGAGCGGGTCGGCCACCTCGCCGGGGACGCGCACCGCGAAGCTCTGGCGCCCGAGGTCGAGGTCACCGGCCGGGATCGACACGTTCTCGTCGCGCACCGCGTCGATCACGTCGTCGAGCGAGAGGCCGTACAGGCGGAGCCGCTCCGGGTCGACCTCGACCTTCACCTCGCGGTCGAGACCGCCCACGACGTCGGCCTTCAGAACCCCGCCGATCCCCTCCAGGTCGTCCTGCAGCTCCTTGGCGATGCGTTTGAGCACGGCCGGCCCGACGTCGCCGGAGAGGTGGAACTGCACCACCGGGATGTCGGAGAGGTTGATCTCCTGGAGCACCGGCTCCTCGGCGTCGTCGGGGAACTCGGCCTTCGCGAGGTCGACGCGGTCCCGCACCTTCTGCAGGGCGACGTCGACGTCGGTGCCGGAGACGAACTCCACGACCACGCTCGAGAAGCCCTCGGTCGAGCTCGAGGTGAGCTTCTTCAGGCCCTCGATCCCCTTGAGCTCCTTCTCGAGCTCGTCGGTGATCTGAGTCTCGACGTCGACCGGCGAGGCTCCCGGGTAGGGGGTGAGGACGGTGATCACCGGGATGCTGATGTCCGGGAAGCTCTCGCGCGGCAGGTCCCGGTAGGCGAGCGCCCCCAGGATCACCACCGCGACGATGAGGAAGAAGACGGTGGCCCGGTTGCGGACCGCGAGCTCGCCGAGACGCACGGCTCAGGCCCCCGCCCCGGCCTCGGCCACGCGCTGGCCTTCGCTCACCTGCCCCTGCCCCTCGACCACCAGCCGTTCGCCCGGGAGGAGGCCGTCCTCGACCACGATGCGGTCCCCGACCAGAGGTCCGAGGCGCACCGGGCGCCGCTCCGCGCGACCCTCCCGCACCACGTAGACCGCCTTGCCCTCCTCGAAGTCGACGAGCGCGGCGAGCGGCACCGCGAAAGCCCCCTCCAGGGTGCGCTTGCGCAGCTCCAGGCGGGCCGGCAGGCCGGGCCGCAGCCGTTCGTCCGGGTTGGCGATCTCGACCTCGAGGGCGAGGGTCCGCGACTGCGGGTCGAGCTCGGCGTCGAGGCGCGCCACGCGCCCCTCGAAGGTCTCGCCCGGGAAGGCGTCGACGCGGATCGTCACCGGCGCGCCGGCCGCGAGGAACGGGGCGTCGGCGGCGCGCGCCGGCGCCCGCACCTTGAGGCGCGCGATGTCGACCAGCTCGGCCACCGGCTGGCCCGGCACCACGTAGTCGCCGACCTCCACGCGACGGGCCGCGATCCGCCCCGACCAGGGGGCGCGCACTCGCGACTTGTCGCGCTGGAGCTCGGCCGAGGCGAGCCGCGCCCGCGCCACGTCGCGGTTGGTGGTGGCGTCGAGCATCTGCTGCTTGGTGATCGAGCGGCGGGCGAAGAGGTTCTCGGCGCGCACGTACTGCGCCTCGGCCTGGCGGGCGAGCGCCTGCGCCTCGGCCACCGCCTGCTCGAGCGCGCGGGTGTCGATGGCGAGCAGCAGCTGGCCGCGGGCAACCGTCTGGCCGCTCTCGAAGCGCAGCGTCTCCACGACCCCCGGCACTTCGGCGGCGAGCACCGCGCGGCGGGCCGGCAGCAGGTCGGCAGGCAGGTTCGCGATCTCGTCGACGCGCTCCGGCAGAAGCTCCACGGTGCGCACGGAGGCGATCTTCTCGGCCGGCGGGGGCGCGGCGGCGTCGGCGCCGGGGCGCCCGCAGGCTCCCAGCGAGAGGGCGAGCACGAAGAGGCCCGCACCGGCGAGCACGGCGCGTGCGGCGAGCGAGGGAATCACTTTGCGGAGGTCCATGACCTTCAGTTCTCCGTTCGGGGTTGGGGGGAAGTCGGCTCGGAGCTCCAAGCCTCCGTGGGGAGGTGCCCGACCGCGCGCGCCAGGCGCGCCGAGATGAGGCGCGCATCGAGGACGGCGTCGACCTCGAGCACCTCGGCCTCGGTCTCCCGCTTCTGAGCGTCGAGCAGGTCGGAGAGGAGGGCGACCCCCTCCTCGTAGTTGGCGCGCGCCACGCGGCTCGCCTCCCCGGCGGCCTCGGAAGCGGCCCGCGCCGCGTCGGCGCGGGCGAGCGCCGTGCGATAGGCGGTCAGGCCCTCGCGGACCTCCACCGCGATGCGGCTCTGCAGGTCGGCCACCCGCAGGTCGAGCTGACTCCGCTGGCTCTCGATCCGCGCCAGCTGGCCGCGGCGCCGGAAGCCGTCGAAGAGCTCCCACTTGAGGTCCACCGAGACCCGCCAGTTCGCGTAGAGCCGGTCGTCGAAGTTCTCCGGCAGCCTCACCTCGCGGCCGTAGAAGCCGTTGAGCTCGACCTGCGGTTTGCCGGAGGCACGGGTGACGACCGCCTGCTTGTCGAGCGCCTGCGAGCGGACGGCGAGCTCGGCCAGCTCCGGGCGGCGCGCCCTGGCCACCGCGAGCAGCTCGGCGTACTCCGGCGCCTCGCCGAGCGCCCGGTCGATCGGCGCCAGGTCGAGCGGCTCGTCGACCGGCAGCCCGAGGACCTGGCGCAGCCGGCCCTCCGCCACTGCCACCTGTCCCTTCCGGCGCGCCACCTCGGGCGCCACCTCGGCGAGGGCGGCCTCCGCGCGCAGCCGGTCGAGCTCGGTGGCCTCGCCGATCTCGTAGGCGCTCATCACCACGGCGAGCGCCTCGCGGCGCGCCTCGCGCTGGATCTCGATGGCCGCCAGGCCGTCGCGCGCCGCGATCACCCCGAAGTGGGCCTCGGCCGCCGCGAGCGCGGTGTCGAGGCGGGCGCCGTCGATCTGCCGCTCGGTCTCCTCGACCACCAGCTCGGCGAGCGCGATCGCCGCCCGCACCTTGCCGAAGGTGTAGAGCGGCTGCGAGAGCTCGAAGCCGCCGCTCCAGAGCTCGCTCGCCTGCGGCTCGAAGCGGCCGCCGGGGAAGTTCTGGAGGAACTCCTCGAAGTCCTTGCTGTTGAGCAGCGAGGGGCTGCGCGCGCGGTTCCAGCCGCCGATCAGAGAGAGCTGGGGGTAGGCGTCGGCGCGCACCTCGCGCACCCCGCCTGCCACTTCGTTGCGGCGCTCGGCCACGGCGGCGAGAGCCGGGTTCCCGGCCAGCGCGAGCTCGACGCTCCGCGCCAGGTCGAGCTCGGCGGCGCCGGCGGCGCCGGCGGCCAGCCACGCCGCCCCGGCGAGGGCGGCGAGAGGTCTCGGACTCATGAGGGTCGGTTCTCCATGTAGGGACGGCCGGCGAGGCCGTGCCAGAAGAGGTGCCAGAGCGCCGCGCGGCGGCGGCGCAGCGGTTCGGTGAGGTCGGCGCAGCCGGCGGCGGCGAGGATGATGCCGTTGAGGAAGACCTCGCCGAAGAGGAGCAGGTCGTCGAGGTCGGCGGGGGCGATCTCGCCCGCCGCGACCCCCTCGGCGAGCACCCGCCGCGCCGCCTCGAGGCTCCGCGCGCGATCCGCTTCGACCAGGGCGCGCACCCGCCCGCCCGGGTCCTCGGGCAGCATCGAGGTGGCGATCCGGAGCACCGCGACCACCTGCGGCGCGCGCTCGACGACGTCGAACACGGCGGCGAAGTACCGGCGGATCCGTTCGGCCGCCGTCCCGGGAGCGTCCAGGAGGGCGGTCGTGGCGGCGTTCCACTCCGCGTGCGCCCGCTCCAGCAGGTCGACGAGGAGCGCCTCTTTCGACGGGTAGTAGTTGTAGAGGCTCGCTTTTGCGATCCCCACCCGGTCGGCGAGCTCGCCCATCGAGGCGCCCGCGTAGCCGCGCTCGGCGAAGAGCTCCACCGCGGCCGCGCGGAGGCGGTCGACGGTGGCGGGCAGGTCGGGGTCTGAGGTTCTGGGCACTGTACCTACCGAACGGTCGGAAGTTTCAGGGGGCGGAGTGTAGCGCGGCGCCTC
>JAHDVN010000489.1 GCA_023384635.1 Thermoanaerobaculia bacterium | reverse complement strand
AGCGCCACCCACGCCGACGTCGACAAGGTGCGCGAGGCGGCGCGGCTGGCCCGGGAGGCCGAGCCGGGGCTCCTCGCCGACGGCGAGCTCCAGTTCGACGCCGCCTTCGTCCCCGGCATCGCAGAGCGCAAGTGCCCGGACAGCCCGCTCGCCGGGCGCGCCAACGTCTTCGTCTTCCCCGACCTCGACGCCGGCAACATCGCCTACAAGATCACCGAGCGCCTCGGCGGCGCCCAGGCGATCGGCCCCGTCCTCCAGGGCCTCGCCCGCCCCGTCAACGACGTCTCCCGCGGCTGCACCTGGCAGGACTTCGCCGACGTCGCCGTCCTCACCGCGGTGCAGGCGCTGGGCTAGGGCCGGGGCGCCCTGCGGGACGCCTCGGCTCCGCTCGCGACGCCCTCCGGCCGTCGTTCCGAGCGGAGTCGAGGAACCTCGATGGCGCGGACCGCCACTCCCGGTGGTCCGGGCTCCGGCCCCCACCCGGATCCCTCGCCTTCGCTCGGGATGACAGACGAAGGCGTTCGACACCGCGGCCCCCTGCTAGAGTCCGCGCACCATGAGCCTGCCCCGGGGTGCGGCGCCGGTCCGGTTGCGCGAGATCGTCGGCTGGGCGATGTTCGACTTCGCCAACTCGAGCTACACGACGGTCATCGTCACCGTCGCCTTCAGCGTCTACTTCACGAAGATCGTCGCCGCCGGCCCGGGGGCGGACCGCCTTTGGGGACTGGGGATCACGGCGAGCAACCTGATCGTGGTCCTGCTCTCCCCCCTCCTCGGCGCCGTCGCCGACGAGTCGGGGCGCAAGAAGCTCTTCCTCTTCGCCACCTACGCGCTCTGCGTCGCCGGCACCGCCGGGCTCTGGCACGTCCACCCCGGGGCGATCGCCCTCGGCCTCGCCCTCTTCGTGATCTCGAACGTCGCCTTCTCGCTCGGCGAGAACCTGGCCGGCGCCTTCCTGCCCGAGATCTCGACCGCCGCCAACGTCGGGCGGATCTCCGGCTTCGGCTGGGGGCTCGGCTACTTCGGCGGGCTCGCCTCGCTGCTCGCCATCCGGCCGCTGCTCGCGCCCGGCTTCACGGTCGAGAACGCCGGCAACCTGCGCCTCGCCTGGCTCGTGACCGCCGGCTTCTTCCTCGTCGCGGCGCTGCCGACCTTCCTCTTCCTGCGGGAGCGCGCGCCGCGCCACCGCCACCCGCTCGGCACCTACGTGCGGCTCGGCTTCGGGAGACTCTGGGAGACCGCGCGCGCCATCCGCCACTTCTCCGAGCTCGCCCGCTTCCTCGCCGTCTTCTTCGTCTATTCGGCGGGGCTGATGAGCGTCATCGCCTTCGTCGGCGTCTACGCCGAGCGCACCGTCGGCTTCGGTCCCGACGAGCTGATCGTCCTCTTCATGGTCGTCCAGCTCTCCTCGGCAGCGGGGGCGATCGGCTTCGGCTTCCTCCAGGACCGGCTCGGGGCGCGGCTCACGATCCAGGCCACGCTGCTGCTCTGGATCGCCGTCTGCGGCCTGGTCTGGGCGAGCGGGAGCAAGGGGGCGTTCTGGGGGCTGGCGCTCTTCGCCGGGCTCGGGATCGGCTCGCTCCAGTCGGCCTCGCGGGCGCTCGTCGGCCTCTTCTCGCCGGTCGGCAAGAGCGGCGAGTTCTTCGCCTTCTGGGGTCTCGCGGGCAAGGGCGCCTACGCCTTCGGCCCCGCCGTCTTCGGCCTCATCTCCTCGGCCAGCGGCTCGCAGAAGACCGCCATCCTCTCCACCGGCGCCTTCTTCGTGCTCGGCCTCGCCGGCATGCTCGGGATCGACGAGCGGCGCGGGCGCGAGGCCGCCGAGGCGTGGAGCGCCGCCCACCCGGACTGAAGGCCCGTGCGCCCCCGCCTCGACCGCGCGCTCGCCGCGCTCGCGCGCCTCGTGGCCGGCGTCTTCTTCCGCCGTGTCGAGGTGCTCGGCGCGGAGAGAATCCCGGCCGACGGGCCGCTCGTCGTGGTGGCGAACCACCAGAACGGCCTCGTCGACCCGGTGCTGCTGCTCGCGGCGCTCCCCCGCCCGGTCCGCTTCCTCGCCAAGAGCACCCTCTGGAGGATCCCCGTCCTCGTCTCGATCCTCGACCTCGCGGGGTCGATCCCCGTCGTCCGCCGCGAGGACGCCGGCGCGGACACCTCGCGCAACCTCGCCGCCTTCGCCCGCTGCCACGAGCTGGGGGCCCGCGGCGGCGCCCTCGC
>JAHDVN010000488.1 GCA_023384635.1 Thermoanaerobaculia bacterium | reverse complement strand
GACCTCGGGGCCCTCGGCCACCGTGTAGCCGAGGCGCACGAAGATCTCCTCGATGTCGCGGGCGAACTGGGTCACCGGATGGATCGCGCCCAGCAGCGGGCGGCGCCCGGGCAGCGTCACGTCCACCGCCGCGGCGCGCCGCGCGGCGGCCCGCTCGGCCTCGGCCAGGCGCCGGTCGGCCTCGGCCAGGGCCTCCTCGACCCGCTCCTTGAGCCGGTTGACCGCCTGCCCGAAGGCGCGCTTGTCGGCGGCGCGCGGGATCAGGTCGAGCAGCTCGCGGACGCGGCCCTCGCGCCGCCCGAGCCAGCGGACGCGGACCTCCTCCCAGCCGCGCCGGTCGGAGGCCGCCGCCACCTCGGCGACGGCCTCCTCGGCGAGGCGGCCGACCTCCTCGGGACCGGTGGGCGGGGCCTCAGCTCCCGCGCTCACCGCTCACCTCAGGCCTTCGCCGGCGCCGCTTTCTCGAGCGCCAGCTTGGCGAGGGCCGCGAGCTCGGCGAACGGCTTCGGATCCGGCGAGGCCGCCAGATCGGCGAGCATCTTCCGGTTCAGCTCGCTGCCGGCGAGCTTGAGGCCCGCGATCAGCTTGCTGTAGGAGAGGCCGTGCAGGTGCGCCGCGGCGTTGATGCGGATGATCCAGAGGCTGCGGAAGTCCCGCTTGCGCCGCCGGCGGTCGCGGTAGGCGAACTTGCCCGCGCGGTCGACCGCCTGTTGCGCCATGCGGTAGGCCTTGGACTTGGTGCCCCAGAACCCGCTGGCGAGCTTCAGGACCTTCTTGCGCTTCTGGGCCCTTTTCGGGCCGCGCTTGACACGTGGCATGTCGGAACCTCGTTCCTCGCTCCTCGGGAGCGGTCAGGGCCGCGGCAAGGCCGCGGCCGGCACCCCGGAGGACAGGTTCGTTCCCTCCGGCGGCGCGTGGAGACGCTAGCTCGAGAGCAGCGTCTTGATCGCCCGGGCGTCGGCCGGCGAGACCAGCGCGGCCTGGCGCAGCCTCCGCTTCCGGGTGGTGGTCTTCTTGGTCAGGATGTGGCTGTGGTAGGCGCGGCCGCGCAGGACCTTCCCGCTCGCGGTGAGCTTGAAGCGCTTGGCTGCCCCCTTGTGCGTCTTCTTCTTCGGCACGTTCTGCTCCTCGTCTCGCTGCTGATCCGGGTCCACCTCAACCGGCGGCCGGCTTGGCCGCCGGGGCGGCCCCCTCTTCCTTCTTCTGCGCCTTCTTGCTCGGGCCGAAGATCAGGTGCATCCGGTTGCCGGCCATCATGGGGTGCTCCTCCTGAGCCCCCACCGCCGCCAGGTCCTCCGCCAGACGCTTCAGCAGGTTCAGCCCCAGCTCGGTGCGCGACATCTCGCGCCCGCGGAACTGCACCGTCGCCTTGACCTTGTCCCCCTCTTCGAGGAAGCGGGCCGCGTTGCGCATCTTGAAGTCGTAGTCGTGGTCGTCGACGTTCGGCCGGAACTTGACTTCCTTGACCCGGATCGTCTTCTGCTTCTTGCGCGAGTCGTGGGCCTTCTTCTTCTGCTGATAGAGGAACTTGCCGAAGTCCATGATGCGGCAGACCGGAGGCCGCGCGGTCGGCGCCACCTCCACCAGGTCGTAGCCCTGTTCGCGGGCCATCCGCAGCGCCACCTCGGTGGCGACGATGCCGGCCTGGCTGCCGTCTTCGTTGACGAGTCGGACTTCCCGGACCCGGATTGCCTCGTTCGTGCGCGCTGTCCTGTCGATGCCCGGCTTCCCTCCCGTGGAAGCAGACCGGCACACCGACTCCGGGAGGCCCATCCCCCCGGCCGGGCGCCGGCCCTCAAAGAATCGGTCGCAGATTATAGGCGGAAGGGCTCCCGGGCTACAACGCGGCCCGGCGGGCGGCCACCGCCTCGCGGAGCTGCCGCGCGAGCTCCGGCACCCCGACCGGCCCCAGATCCTCCCCGTCGCGGCGGCGCACCGCCACCGTCCCCCCCTCCAGCTCGCGCCCGCCCACCACCAGCATGTAGGGCACCTTCCGCAGCTGCGCCTGCCGGATCTTGTACCCGAGCTTCTCGCTCCCCTCGTCGATCTCCACCCGCAGGCCGGCGGCCGCGAGCTCGTCGCGAACCTGGCGGCCGTACTCCAGGAAGCGCTCGGAGACCGGCAGCACCGCCGCCTGCACCGGTGCCAGCCAGAGCGGGAAGGCGCCGGCGGTGTGCTCGACGAGGATGCCGAAGAAGCGCTCCACGGAGCCGAGCA
>JAHDVN010000487.1 GCA_023384635.1 Thermoanaerobaculia bacterium | reverse complement strand
AGGTCCACCTGGCGGGCGCCCTGGAGCCGTTCCGGGTCGAGCTGGGAGAGGCGGACTCCGCGTCCGGACGGCTCCGCGCGCGGGTGGACGGCCAGGAGGTCGAGATCGCGCCGCGGCTCGCCGAGGCGGTGGCGCGCGACCCCGGCGCCTGGCGCTCGCTCGCCTGGTCGGCCCTCGACAGCTGGCAGGTGGACGCCGTCGCGATCGAGGACGCGGCGGGCCGCACCGAGCTCGCGCGGCGCGACGGAGAGTGGCTCCGGGACGGCGCGAAGATCGCCTACGGCCCGGCGGGGGACCTGCTCTACCGCCTCGCCGGGATCCGCGCGGAGCGGCTCGCGACGCCGGCGGAGTCCGCCGCGCTGACCGCGGCGGCGCCGCGCCTCACCCTGGAGCTCACGGGGCCGGAGGGGAGCCGGGAGCGGCTCCGCCTCTTCCCCGAGTGGGACGGGCTCGGCCCGGCCGGGGCGGAGGGGCGGGAGGCCGTCCTGCTGCTCGCGGCCTCCGCGGTCGCGGAGCTGGAAGAGAAGCTCGCGGCGGTGCGGGCGGCCCCGGTCGCGGAGGAGCCGCCCGCGGCGCCCGCCGCCGCGCCCGAGCCGACCCCGGCGCCGTAGCGGATCGGGTCAGGCGAGCGCCGCGTCGCGGTGCTCGCCGAAGACCTCGCGCAGCGTCTGGGCGATCTCGCCCATCGTGACCTCGGCGCGGACGCAGTCGAGGATCGGCGGCACGAGATGCCGCTCCTCGGCCGCCGCCTCGCGCAGCTGCTCGCGGGCCGCCGTGGCGCGTCCCGCGTCGCGCCCCTCCCGCACCGCGCGCACCCGGGCCACCTGCTCCTCCTCGGCGCGCGGGTCGATCTGGAGGATCTCGGGCACCGGCTCGTGGTCGGTGGCGAAGCAGTTGACGCCGACCACCTTCCGCTCGCCCGCCTCCACCGCCCGCTGCCAGGCGTAGGCCGCGTCCGCGATCTCCTTCTGCACGAACCCCTTCTCGACCGCGGCGAGCGCGCCACCCATCTCGTCGATGCGGCGGATGTAGTCGCGCGCCCCCTCGACGATCCTGTCGGTCAGCGACTCGACGAGCCAGGAGCCGCCGAGGGGGTCGGCGACGTCGGCGGCGCCGCTCTCGTGGGCGACGATCTGCTGGGTGCGCACCGCCACCGTGACCGCCGCCTCGGTGGGAAGCCCCAGCGCCTCGTCGCGCGAGTTGGTGTGCAGCGACTGGGTGCCGCCGCAGGCCGCGGCGAACGCCTGCAGCGCCACCCGCACCACGTTGTTCTCGGGCTGCTGGGCGGTGAGCGTCGAGCCGGCGGTCTGGGTGTGGAAGCGCAGCCAGCAGGAGCGCTCGTCCCGGGGCGCGAAGCGCTCGCGCACCAGCTCGGCCCACAGCCGCCGGGCGGCGCGGAACTTCGCCACCTCCTCGAAGAAGTGGCTGTGGGCGTTGAAGAAGAAGGAGAGGTGCGGGGCGAACTTGTCGATGTCGAGGCCGCGGGAGAGCACCTGCTCGACGTAGGCGAGGCCGTTGGCGAGCGTGAAGGCGACCTCCTGCACCGCGGTCGAGCCGGCCTCGCGGATGTGGTAGCCGGAGATCGAGATCGGGTTCCAGCGCGGCACCTCGCGGGCGCAGAAGTCGATGATGTCGGCCACCAGCCGGAGCGACGGCCGCGGCGGGTAGATGTAGGTGCCGCGGGCGGCGTACTCCTTGAGGATGTCGTTCTGCACCGTGCCGCCGACCTTGGACCAGGCGACCCCCTGCTCCTCGGCCACCACCAGGTAGAGCGCCAGCAGGGTGGCGGCGGTGGCGTTGATCGTCATCGAGGTGGTGACGCGGTCGAGCGGGATGCCGTCGAAGAGGCGGCGCATGTCGTGGATCGAGTCGATGGCGACCCCGACGCGGCCCACCTCGCCGCGGGCCATGGCGTGGTCGGAGTCGTAGCCGATCTGGGTCGGCAGGTCGAAGGCCACCGAGAGGCCGGTGGTGCCGCTGGCGAGCAGGTGGCGGTAGCGCCGGTTCGACTCCTCGGCGCTGGCGTAGCCGGCGTACTGGCGCATCGTCCAGAGGCGGCTGCGGTACATGTCGGGGTAGAGGCCCCGGCCGAACGGGAACTGACCGGGCAGCTCGGCCGCCGCTCCGGCCGGGAGGTCGGCCGGCGTGTAGGCCGGCTTCAGCTCGAGTCCGGAAGGGGTGGAGCGGCCCGGGACGGGCTTGGCGGAGTGGTCGGAATGGCTC
>JAHDVN010000031.1:9733-18502 GCA_023384635.1 Thermoanaerobaculia bacterium | reverse complement strand
CCCGCCCGCGCCGCGGCGGCGAGCGAGACGCCGAGCGGCAGCATGTAGGTGATCGAGGCGAGGTTCAGTGCCACCGCGTGGGCTGCGAGCTCGACCGGGCCGAGCCAGCCAGCCCAGAGCAGCGCCACCGCGAACGCCCAGTACTCGAGGCCGAGCTGCACCGCCACCGGCGCGCCGAGGCGGGTGATCGCCGCGAGCTCGGCGCGCGCCAGCACCGCCCGGCTCCTGGCCCAGCGCACGCCCCGCAGCAGCCGCGCGCGCCAGACGACCCCGGCCAGGGCGAGGAACAGCCCCACCTGGGTGAGCGCCGTCGCCACGCCCGCCCCCACCGCCCCGAGCGGCGGCAGCCCGGCGTGGCCGAACACCAGCAGCCAGTCGAGCAGCACGTTGAGGCCGTTGCCGAGAAAGCCCACCCACATCGCCGGGCGCACGATCCCCCGCGCCTGCAGGAACTGCTTCCAGGCGACGAAGAGGAGGAAGAACGGGAGGCTCGGGATCTGCACCAGGACGTAGCGGTGGGCGAGCGCCGCGGTCGCCGGCTCCTGGCCGGCGAGGACGAGCAGCGGCCCGGTGAAGAGCCAGAGGAGTCCGAGTGGCAGCGAGATCCCCACCGCGAGCAGCGAACCGTGCGCGAGCAGGCTTCCGAGCCGCCGTGCCGCGCGCGCCCCATGGGCCTGCGCCGCGAGGCCGTCGAGGCCGAAGAGGAAGCCCATGCCGAGGATCGTCGTGCCCATGACCCAGATGCGCCCGAGGGAGACGGCGTTGATCGCCTCCACACCGACCCGGCCGACCATGAGCAGGTCGACGGTCCAGAGCAGCATGGTCGAGAGCTGCGTGATCGCGACCGGCAGGGCCAGACGGGTGAGGCGCGCGAGCTCGCGGCGGAGGGGGGCCATGACCGACCGCCAGCCTAGCGCCGATCCGGCGCCGTTGGCCGCGGGAGCCCGCTGCTAGTAGAGTCGCGCGGCGGCAGGAGGGGCCGGCATGCACCTGGTAAGCGATCGCGGCGTCGCGGAGTTCACGCTCAAGGCGGTGGTGACCGGGGTCCTCCTCGGCATCGTCTTCGGCGCAGCCAACGCCTACCTCGGCCTGCGCGTGGGCATGACGGTCTCGGCGTCGATCCCCGCGGCGGTGATGGCAGTGGTCGCCTTCCGATTCCTCCGCCTCCGGCACACCATCCTCGAGTCGAACCTCGCCCAGACGATCGGCTCGGCCTCGACCTCGCTCGCCACCGGCACCATCTTCACCGTTCCCGCCCTCTTCCTCTGGGGGATGGCACCGCCGTTCCTCCAGGTGGCGGCCCTCGCCTTTCTCGGCGGCGTGCTCGGCATCTCGGCGATGATCCCGCTGCGCCGCCTGCTCATCGTCGAGGCGCACGCAGAGCTCCCCTACCCGGAGGGAACGGCCTGCGCCGAGGTCCTCAAAGCGACCGACACCGGCGTGACCCAGGGCGCCTGGATCTTCCGCGGCATGGCGATCGGCGCCGCGATCAAGCTGCTGCTCTCGCTCGCCTACCTGCTCCCGACCGAGGTGGCCGTGGCGCTGCCGGTGCTGCCCAAGGCGGAGCTCGCGCTCGAGATCGCCCCCGCGCTCTTCGCGGTTGGCTTCATCCTCGGCTACCGGCAGTCCGCAGTCTGCGTCGCCGGCTCGGTCGTCTCCTCCCTGGTCCTGATCCCGCTCCTCGCCTGGCTCGGCGGCCGCCTGGCCGCGCCCGTCCCCCCCGAGACGAGCCTCCTGATCGGCGAGATGTCGGTCGGCGAGATCTGGTCCCGCTACGTGCGCTACATCGGGGCGGGGGCCGTCGCCACCGCCGGCATCCTCACGGTGCTGGCCAGCCTGCCCCAGATGGCGGGCGCCTTCGCCGCCGTGGCGCGAGGGCTGCGCGCCCGGGTCGGCGGCGAGGTCCAGGCCACGGCGGGCGAGCGGGAGCGCGACCTGCCCGGGATCTTCGTGATCGGCGGCATCGCGTTCGTGGTCCTCGCCGCCTGGCTCGTGCCCGGGATCTTCGCCGGCGGGATGGGCCTCGCGCAGCGTGCCGTCTGCGCCGCCGGAGTCGGCCTCTTCGGCGTCCTCTTCGTGACCGTGGCGGCGCGCATCGTCGGCATCGTCGGCGTCTCCTCCCAGCCCACCTCGGGCATCGCGCTGGTGACGCTGCTCGGCACCGCCTCGATCTTCGCCGCCCTCGACTGGACGGGTCCCGGGGCGAAGGCCGCCGTGCTCACGGTGGGCGCGGTGGTCGCGGTCGCCGCGTCGAAGGCCGGCGACATCGCCCAGGACCTCAAGACCGGTTATCTCGTCGGCGCCACGCCGGCCAAGCAGCAGTTCGGCCAGCTGATCGGCGCCGCCTTCGCCTGCTGGGCGGTGGCCGCGACCGTGCTGCTGCTGGGGAGCACCTACGAGTTCGGCTCCCGGGAGCTGGCGGCCCCCCAGGCGACGCTGATGAAGACGATCATCGAGGGGGTCCTGGCCGGCGCGTTGCCCTGGGATCTCGTGGCGATCGGCGGCGGCGTGGCGATCTCCGCGATGCTCTGCGGAGTCTCCGGTTTGGCGTTCGCGATCGGCGTCTACCTTCCGCTCTCGTCGATGGCCGCGCTCTTCGTCGGCGGCCTCACGCGCCGGGCCTGCGAGCGGCGCGGCACCGGCTTCGGGGAGGGCGACGCCGGGATCCTCGCCGCCTCGGGGTTGGTGGCGGGAGAGGGGCTCGCCGGCGTGGCGATCGCGGCGCTCGCCGCCGGCCAGTGGATTCCGAAGAGCGGCGATCCCCGCCTCGGCGGCCTCGCGGGCGATCTCGCCGCGCTCGTCCTCGCCGGCGCCGTCTGCCTCTTCCTCGCCCGCGCCAGCCGCTCGCGCGCCCGCGCCCCGCGCTAGGAGCAGCTCCCCCCGTTCAGGCTCGCGTTCCAGAGGCAGGACGAGCCCGCCTCGAGGCCGTCCGCGAAGAGCGTCCCGAGCGGCCCCGGAACCGGCATCGCGACCGCGAGCTCGGCGCCGAGGCCCGGCCGGAAGAGCCCGATCGCGACCGGCCCCTGCACCGGCGGCGTCGGGGCGTCGAACCAGAAGTTGTAGGTCGTCGCCCAGCGCAGCGCATTGGCGTTCTGGTTGACCGCGTACTCCTCGGCCGCCCACTCGATCCCGGCGGGAGCGAGCGGGTCGATCTCCCAATCGGCAGCGGAGTACGGCTCGCCCGAGTGGTACTCGACGTCGCGGAAGCCGGCCCCGGTGGCCGCCACTCCGGCCGCCAGCGGCACGCGGAAGAGGCGGGCGGCGCGGTGCGAGTTCAGGTTGTGGACCGCGTACTCGTAGCGCCAGGTGCCGTCGCCGTTGTCGTGGACGCGCGCCGCGACGTGGAAGCGCCCTTCGCCGGGAACGTCGGCGGGCGCCACCTGCACGGCGGGATCTACGGCGCGCCAGGCGTAGATCGCCGGGATCGTGCAGTGCGTACGGGTCGGCGTTCCGGGATTCAGGTCCCAGGCGCAGCGGTTCACGCTGTCGGCGACGAAAGAGAGGTTGCGGTTAACGTCGACGGTCACCTCGCGGTAGGCGGCGTTGTTCAGCGCGTTGCCCGCCGCCGCGTCGTCGGCGGCGATGTAGTGCCCCTCGACGAAGTAGCGGGCGCCGAGGTTCTGCGTCCAGTCGACGTCGGCGTCGGCCACCAGCAGCCGCTTGCGCAGCGTCGAGTCGCCGCTGCCCGGAGGCAGCGTGCCCGTGTACGGGCAGGCGCCGCTGAAGGCGTCGACCTCGGACCGCGGTCCGAGACGGCTCTGGTTGCCGTTCAAGCTCGCCGAGTACGGATCCGAGCAGCCCTGCCCGAGCCAGCTGCCCGAGGAGTGCCCCGGCTCGAAGGTGCAGCTGCCGCAGTACTCGTTGATCGCGAGCGCCGTGAAGCCGTGCTTGAGCCAGCTCATCCCGACCTGCTCGAAGCGGGCGCGGCCCTCGGCGTCCTCGCGCCAGCGGTAGAGGTTCTGCGCGATCACCGGGTGCTCGCTGGTGCCACTCACCCAGCGCAGGTCCTTGTCGCCGATGTTGAGCGACTTCGTGCCCACGGCGTAGGCGCGCTTCCCCTCGATCGCCCCGCTCGTCGTGTAGTGCGCGAGGTCGTAGAGGTCCGCGACGATCACGTCCGGCCCCGTCGTGCTCCCGGCGCAGATCGCGAGCACGCCACTGGCGAGCGCCACTGCCGCGATGGCGAGCGCCGCGATCCGCAGGGCCGTCCGCTGCTTCGTCGTCTCTCTGAAGTTGCCCATGCCGCCGGACCTCCCGTTTCGCGAGCCGGCCCGGCACGGGCCACGCTCACATCGTGTCGTCTCCGCGCGGAGACGAGTTGCTCGGCTCGGGCGTCCCGATTTCGGCAAGCAACGCCGCCAGGTTCTCCCGGCTGGGGCGATGCGTCGGATCGAGCGCGAGAGCGCGGCGGAATCCTCCGATCGCCCCCTCGAGATCTCCCGTGAGCCCGAGTACGAGCGCGAGATTGTACGTCAACTCGACGTCGGGTCCAGAGGCCGCGAGACCGCCCTCGAAAGCCGATCGCGCCGGCCCGAGATCGCCCATCCGCGCGAGCACCAGACCGAGCCGCAGATGCCCCGCGCGCGCGCCTGGCGCAGCCGCCACCGAGCGCCGGTAAGCGTCTGCGGCGAGATCCGCGCGCCCCGCCTGCTCGTGGCGCAGTCCGGCGAGCAGCCACGCCGCGCCCTCCTGTCCCGGCTCGGCGAGCGCGCGTTGCACCTGGAGGGCGAGCCGCGCGGGCTCGTCGGCGACGAAGGCGAGCCAGCCCGCGCGCAGCGCGAGCCCCGGCTGACGCGCGAGACCCCAGCGCTCCGCGCGCTCGAGCCAGGCCAGCCCCCTCCTCGCCCGCTCCCGTTCGCGCACGCCGAAGGCCGGCGGGTCGGCGCCGCGCAGCACCGCCTCCCGCCAGCCCGTCGAGGGACGCTCGGCGTGGGCGCCGCCGAAGAGCGCCACCTGCACCGCCGCGGATTGGAGCGCGAGCGCCGCGAGCAGCAGGTAGCTCCCGAGCAGCGTGCCGCCGGCGGTGGTGAGGCGGCCGCCGCGGCGCAGCTGGATCCGCCGCACCGCGAGATCGCGGGCTGCCGCGAGACGGACGACCACGAGCGTCAGGTAGGCGAGCGACGCGGCGAGACCGAGCGAGAGCAGGAAGGGGAAGAGGCCGTAGAGACCGCGCAGCGCGAAGAAGTAGCCGGCGAAGGAGAGCGCGAGCAGGAGCTCCTCGCGCCCGGAGAGCACCGGAGGCCGCGCCGGTGCGGCGCTCTCGCGCCGTGTCGCGCCGAGCGCCGGCCGCCCGAAGCCGAACCGCAGCGCGTCGTTCGGGCAGACGCTCACGCAGTCGAGGCACTTCATGCAGCCGGGGTCGACGACCATCCCGAAGTCGCGCACCTCCTCGTGCACGCGCACGTTCGAGGTGCAGACCGCCGTGCAGTGGCCGCAGCCGTTGCAGGCGTCCGAGACGCGGATCCGCCCGGGCGCCACCCGGTCCGCGGCGCCGAAGAGCGCGCCGTAGGGGCAGGCGTAGGTGCAGAACCCCTTCGCCCCGAGCAGGTAGACGATCAGGAAGCCGCAGACCAGGAAGGTGAGCCCGCCCACCAGCCAGCCCGGGAAGGTGGCCCAGAAGTCGGGCGTGACGAGTTCCAGGTGGAGCGGCGGCCACGCCCCGTCGGTGGCGAGCCGGTAGAGCGCCGGCCAGAGGAACATGTAGACGAAGGCGATCACAGGCACCCAGGCGAGCGCGCGCGAGCGCAGCGGCAGCGGCCGGATTCCGACCCGCCGCAGGAGCCACTGGCAGAGATCCTGGAGCGCCACGAGGTGACAGCCCCAGCCGCAGAAGAAGCGCCCGCAAAGCGCCGTGGCCGCCGCCGCCGCGGCGAAGAAGAGCAGGCCGGCGTTGACCGCCCCGCGCTTGCCGAGCTCCATCCCCTCCGACGGTTCGAGCGGCGAGAGCGTGGTGCCCGCCGTGAGCCAGTGGGCGATGTGGAGGGCGATGGCGAGGTGGACGAGCACCAGGACGGCAGCGCGCCACGATCCCATCCTCGAGCGGCGGACCGGCGCTCCCTCCCCCACCACCGGCAGCGCCACCCGGCGGCGCGCGGAGCCGGACGAGGTCGCCATCCGCCGCGCCCTTCCCGGCCTAGGCCACCGGCCGCCGGCGCAGCCGCGCGAGGGCCGAGGCGGCCAGCAGGAGGGCGAGGAGCGCGACGCCCGCGGCCCCGAGAGCCGGGATCTCGAGCACGCTCCCCGCGGCACCGACCGCGGTGAGCGGCACGGCGGCGGTGACCCGCGCCACCTCGACCTCGATCGGCCCGCCCTGCGGCGTCACCGTCCAGCCCTTGGTCACCGCCAGCGCGCGCCAGGAGCGGCGGTAGAGGAGCCGCGCCTCGACCTCGACCGTGTCGCCCGGCTCCGCCGTCGAAGGCACCGCGAAGCGGTACTCGGAAAGGTCGATCCCTCCGGCTGGAATCAGGCTGTCCTCGTTCACCCCTTCGGCGTCGATGAAGAGCACCGGCCGCACCACCGGACCCTGGCCGTTGATCCGCCCCTCCAGCACCTTCGCGAAGCCGGTCCCCGGGTCGCCCGCGAGGTCGCCCGGCTGCTTTCCGGGGACCTCGTCGTCGGCCCACCAGGGAATCACCGGTCCGCTCACCTGCGCCAGCGCCTGCCCGTTCCAGGTCGCCGTCACCGCCACGAGCGCGTTGCGGATCGAGATCCCGGTCGGCCAGGCGTGACCCGCCCCCGCGTTCTCGACCTCCACGGCCACCCGCACCCTGCCCGGCTCCTCGCCTCCCTCGGCCCGCAGCAGGATCGCGGCGGCGAGCCGGTCCGGAGTCGAGCCCGGGAAGTCGTGGGCGCGGCGCTCCTCGGCCGGCCGGTCGAGCGGGAGCACGGTGCAGATCGGCCCGCTCTCCGCCGCCGGCTCCATGTGACAGTCGCGGCAGCTGCGGAAGCCGGGACCCGGCACCGCCCAGGTCGAGGCGAGCCACTCGCCGTAGGTGTTCTGGCCCGGCGCGCCGGTCTCCGGGTTCACGTACTGGTGGCAGGAGGCGCAGAGGCGCGCCTCGCGGAAGAACGGCGCGTAGGCGGCGCGCATGATCGGGTAGTCCACGTCGCCGAGCGGCCCCCAGACGCGCAGCTCGGTCGGGTACTCCGTCGCCTCCGGGAAACGGTAGGTGGCGCTCCCGAGATGGTGGAGCCCGTTCGGGTCGCCGTCCACCGAGTCGATCTGGTGGCAGGCGACGCAGTTCACGCCGTCCAGCCCGGCGGCGCTCGTGACCTCGTCGAGCTGCACGTTGCCGGGATCGAAGACGTCCGCCATCGGCGTGTGGCAGGTGGCGCAGAAGCCCGTCTCGCCGGGGTCGTGGGTGTCGCGGAACACGTATCCAGCGCTCCCGCCGGGGGTGCCGGTGCCGGAGTGGAGATCGGCCACCCAGGGATCGGTGCCGGCGAGCGCGTGGCTGCTCTCGAGCCAGGCCGCGTACTGGTCCGCATGGCAGAAGCCGCAGCCGTTGAGGGCGGTCGGGGGGAGGTAGGCCGGGTTCGCGGCGGCGGGGATCACCGGCAGCAGGATCTCGGCGTTCGTCTGCCCGTCCACCGCCGAGGTGCCGCCGATGTTGTAGGTGACCGGAGCGCCCCGGTCGTAGGGCACCGCCGCGGTCACGATCACGGCTCCGGCCGGCGAGACCGGCAGCAGAAAGCTCCCGTCCGCCGCGGAGAGAACGACCGGCGACGCCGGGTCCGCCTGCAGCCGCACCTCTGCACCGGCCACCGGGGCGAGACTCCCCTCGGCCCGCACGTGCCCGGAGATCGCGGCGGAGAGAAGAGCGGGAAGAGCGACCACCCCCGGGATGGCGAGTACCAGCAGGCGGCACGTCGGCGGCTTCGGAATCATGGCCCCTCTCCCTCGTCGATCGCTGTGCGGCGGAGATTCTAGCCGGGAGGTCCCGGCTGGCGCTGCGGAGATGCTCTCAGCGCGTCCGCGCCGCGGCGCGCCGCCGCCGTGCCGCGAACTCGGGAGCCTCCTTGATGCAGGTCCAGAGGATCCCGAGCGAGGTCCAGAAGGCCGAGAGCCCGGTGCGCTTCAGCTCTGCGGCGGTCTCTCCGACCTCCGGGAAGCCCTGTGCGTCCGGCCGCAGCCGCTCCCAGTTCCGGAAGAGGCGCCCCCACGGCGAAGCGAGGCACTCGCGCATCTTCGCCTTCGCGATCAGCGGATACCAGAACGAGTCGTGGTAGAGCACGCTGGCGAGGTAGGCCCAGGGGGCGAGGACGGTCTTGAGCGACCACTCGATCGGCTTCTTGAGCGGCCCCCAGTAGATCCGGTGCTGCATGCGGGCGGCGAAGGTCATCTTCCGGAACGGGCCGACGAAGCGCCAGTTCTCCCGCGCCGCTTCCTCGTCGCCCACGATCTCGATCTCGCGCGGGTCGCCGCAGCCGAGGCCGCGCTCGTGGGCGAGGCGGATGTACTTGATCGAGAGTGGATCGATCCCCATGAGCTTCGCCGCCACCGCGTCGATCGCCACCTGGTCGGCCGAGGCGAGGAGCACGTTCTTCACGTGCGGGACCATGCAGCGCGGCCCCGGCCCGTCGCCGGCAAAGGTGCCGTCCATGACCGCGAGGACGCCGCGGTGGATCCGCTTCTGGATCATCAGCAGGTCGACGAGGGTCTCGTGGATCACCGGGTGCGTCCAGTGCCGGTGCTCGTTGAGCAGGCCGCCGAACGCGTTCTTCATCGCGCCGGTCGTCGTCGTGAAGACGTGGGTCTTCACCGTCGGC
>JAHDVN010000031.1:0-9723 GCA_023384635.1 Thermoanaerobaculia bacterium | reverse complement strand
CGATGGTCTCCCCGATCAGACGCGTGGGGATCAGGAAGCCGTCGGGGTAGACCTCGTTGAGGCAGAGGAACTCCTTGGTGAGATCCCCCACCGCCTCGCCGATCGGGATCCACTCCTCGTCCCCCTCGTAGAGGTGGACGTTGCGCAGCCCGTGCGCCTCGACCACCGGCAGCTGCTTGTTCTCCCGCTCGCCGAGATGGGCGTCGATCACCACCGTCCGGTTGTGGCAGGCGTGGATCAGCGCGGGGTCGAAGCCGTCGGCCTTCATGGCGCGGATCACCCCCTCCAGCTGCCAGGGGGTGGTCGAGCTGCCGGGGAAGAAGAAGTGCCAGGAGATGTTGACCTTGAGCGCGGTGTCGACGCTCTTGTCGAGGACCTCCTGGTAGCGGGCGAGGTTGAGCAGCCGGTGGGTGTCGGCGAGGACGGTACGGGGCGCGGTGCGGACGATGGCGACTCGGCTCATGGCGGCTCTCCCGCCCCGGCTCCCGGGGCGCGGACGAAGCGTATCAGCTGGTCCGCAGGCTCCTTTCCGGGCCGGGCCAGGGAGCGCGATAGGCTCGGCGCATGCGCCTGCTCTCCCTTCTCCTCCTCGCCGCGGCCGCGCCTCCGGAGGCGGTCGAGGTCGCCCCGGGTACCGTCGCCCGCTGGGCCGCCGACGGGATCGTCGAATGCCGCCAGTCCGGCCGCCGCTCCGCGCCGCTCGGCGGCGCCTGCTACTTCCCGGTCGACCTGCTCGCGGGCGGCGAGATCGAGGTCTCGATCCGTACCGCGGCCGGCGAGACGCACCGGCGACTCCGCGTCGGCCCGTACCCGTACCCGGTGCAGGAGATCTCGGGCGTCGACCAGAAGTACGTCGAGCCCTCGCGCGCCGACCAGGAGCGGATCCGGCGCGAGCAGGAGAGAGTCGGCGCCCTCTGGAAGCTCGCCTCCGCGCGCCGCTTCGCGCTCCCCCTCGCCTCGCCGCTGCCGAAGCTCCCCGAGGGTGGCCGCTTCGGCGCGCGGCGGGTCTTCAACGGCCAGCCGCGCAGCCCCCACGGCGGCGCCGACTACCGCGCCGCCACCGGCACTCCCGTGCTCGCTCCCGCCGACGGCGTGGTGGCGCTCGCCGAGGAGCAGTTCTTCGCCGGCAAGGCGGTCTACCTCGACCACGGCGACGGCCTGATCTCGATGTCGTTCCACCTCTCGGAGATCGCGGTCGAGGAGGGCGAGGAGGTGAAGCGGGGCCAGCTCCTCGGCAAGGTCGGCGCCAGCGGCCGGGTCACCGGCCCGCACCTCCACTTCGGCCTGCGCTGGCGCGGTGCGCGCGTCGATCCGGCGCTTCTCTTCGGCGACCCGGCGGCGCTCATGGCGCTGGAGTAGAGAGCCGCGAGTCCGCATCGGCGGGTGTCGGGGCGCGTCGCGCCGCGCCCCTACGGGTGGCGAGGCGAGCGGAGTGGACGTGACCCCGCCCCCGCGCCGGGCGCTTCACTTCAGCTCACGACGGGCAGCAGCGCGCCGGCCGCCAGCGCCCGGGTCTCGGGCGTGAGCGCGTGGCGGTAGCGCAGCGCGAGCTCGGCCGTCTCCTCGCGGGTGACGAGCCGTTCGTAGAGGTTGGTCCGCTGCCGCGGCTCGTAACCGGCGGCGCGGATCAGGTGCTCCATCTCCTCCTGGCTCATCTTGTGGTGCGCGCCCGCGGCCGCCACCACGTTCTCCTCGATCATGATCGAGCCGAGGTCGTCGGCGCCGAAGGCGAGGCCGAGCTGGCCGATCTTCTTGCCCTGCGTCACCCAGCTCGCCTGCAGGTGCTGCACGTTGTCGAGGAAGAGGCGCGCCACCGCGAGCGTGGTCAGGTACTCGTGGGCGAAGACCTCGGGCAGCCCGGGCAGGTCGGTGTGCTCGTGCTGGAAGGTCCAGGCGATGAAGGCGGTGAAGCCGCCGGTCTCGTCCTGCAGGTCGCGCACCCGCTGCAGGTGCTCGACCCGCGCCGCGAGCCCCTCGCCCATGCCGAACATCATCGTCGCCGTGGTGCGCAGCCCGTGGCGGTGCGCCTGGCGCATGACGTCGATCCACTCCTCGGGCGAGGCCTTCGGGTAGGCGAGGACCTCCCTGCGGATCTCGTCGGAGAGGATCTCGGCGCCGCCGCCGGGGATCGACATCAGCCCCGCCTCCTTGAGCCGCCCGATCACCTCGTGGAAGCTCATCCGCTCCTTCTTGGCGAGGAACTTCACCTCCGGCGGCGAGAAGGCGTGGCGGTGGATCGTCGGGTAGCGCTCCCGGATGAAGGCGAGCAGGTCGAGGTAGTACGAGAGCGGCAGGTCGGGGTGGACGCCGCCCTGGAGCAGGATCCCGGTGCCGTTGAGGGCGAGCGTCTCCTCGATCTTCCGGCCGATCTCCTCGAACGGGACGAGGTATCCCTCGGGGTCCCCGGGCGGCCGGTAGAAGGCGCAGAAGCGGCACTTGTAGATGCAGACGTTGGTGTAGTTGATGTTGCGGTCGATGTTGTAGGTGGCGACCGCGGGGTCGTTGTGCCGGTCGCGGACCGCCTGCGCCGCGGAGCCCAGCTCGAGCAGGTCGCCGTCGAGGAGCAGCCGGTGGGCGTCCCCGGCCGAGATGCGGCGGCCCGCCGCCGCGTCGGCGAGGATCTCGTCCACCGCCCGTCCGGAAGGTTCGAAGCCAGACATGGCGGCGGATTCTAGCAGCGGGGGCCACGATGGCCAGGTCGGGCCGTGCCGGTCCGCCGCGAAAGGCCTGCGGCCGCAAGGGCCGGGCCCGCCGGAGCGAAGAGAGTTCCAGGTGGGGGGGTGGCTACTCCTCCGCCGCGCCGGGGTTCATACTGGAGGCACTTTCACGATCCCGCCGCTTCACCGGGGCGGCTTCCTCGCGCTACCCCCGGGTGACGGGGTCCGACGCTCCCCGCTCGGGGAGAAGGAGGCATCGCATGGCTCGCGTCGCCCGGCTCTCCCTCGCCCTCGCCGCCCTGCTGCTCGGCACGACCGCTCCCCTTCCCGCCCAAGAGACGGCGCCCGCACTGGCGCCGGCGGCGCCGGCCGCCGAGTCGGACGCACCGCCGCTGCGGCTTGCGGAGCGGCTGGAGCTCGCCGCGATGCACACCCTCTCCGAAGCCCGCGACGGGGCTGCGGACGAGCTCGACGCGCTCGCGGCCTGGAACCTCGCCGGCAATCTGCCGGTCCGCGACGGCTTCGCCCGCCCCCTCCCGCTTCCGCTGCAGGTTCGGATCGGCGCCGCCGACCTCTCGGACCTGTCGGCCCGGCGCGTCGGCGGCGGCTGGCTCGCGCCGGTTCCCGCCGGCGGCCACGCCTGGGGCACCTCCATCCACGTCGCGGCCTCCCGGCGGTTGCGGGCGGAGCTGCACGGCGTCCAGCTCCCGCCCGGGAGCCGGCTATGGGTCTGGGGAGAGCGCGACGAGCCGGTCGCCTTCGGCCTCGAGCTGCTCGCCCCCGACGGCAACCTCTGGACCCCGAGCGTGGAGGGGCCAACCATCCATCTCGAGCTCCTCCTCCCCGAAACGGAGGGGCCGGGGGAAGCCTCCTTCGAGGTAGCCCGCGTACTCGAGAGCTTCGAGCTCGACGCCGAGGGGCGGCCGACCCCCTACCCCACCTTCCTCGCCAAGGCCGACGAGTCGTGCCTGCGCGACGCCGCCTGCACCGGCGACGGCACGGTGAGCGGGATCACCGTCTGGCGCCGCGCCATCGCCCGCCTCAACTACGTCAAGGACAGCGCCAGCTACCTCTGCACGGGCGGCCTGCTGAACACGACCACCAGCAGCTTCGTCCCCTACCTGCTCACCGCCAACCACTGCTTCGCCTCGCAGGCCTCCGCCTCGTCGCTGGAGGCCCACTGGGATTACATCGCGCCGAGCTGCGGCGGGCCGTGGCCCTCCCTGGGCTCTCTCTCCCGCTCGAACGGCTCGACGCTGCTCGCGAGCAACGCCGGGAGCGACTTCACCTTCGTGCGCCTCAACAGCATCCCGGGCTCGCGCGCCTTCCTCGGCTGGAACGCCAACGCGGGCGCGGTCTCGAACGGCGCCGCGCTCTACCGCCTGAGCCACCCCCTCGGCTACGCCCTGGCCTACTCCCGCTCGCTGGCGTGGAGCCCGTCGGTCACCTGCACCGGGCTCCCGACCGGCCAGTTCCTCTACTCCGACCCGCAGCCCGAGCTCGGGTACGGCGCGACCTTCGGCGGCAGCTCCGGATCGCCGGTCATCCTCGCGGGCGGCTACGTCGTGGGACAGCTCTACGGCCGCTGCGGCACGAACACCTCCGAACCCTGCTTCGCGGGCCCGGACTACAGCGTCGTGGACGGCCGCTTCGCCACCACCTTCCCGTCGATCTCCGGCTACCTCAACCCGAGTGCCCCTCCCGCGCCCTGCACACGGAACGCGGAGACCGCCTGCCTGCTCTCGAACCGCTTCGAGGTGAAGGCGAGCTGGCGGACCTCGTCGGGCTCGGGCACCGCGAAGGTGATGTCGTTCGGCGGGCAGCGCACCGAGTCGGACCAGTCGGTCTTCTACTACTTCTTCGACGCCGCGAACTTCGAGATCGGCGTCAAGGTCCTGAACGGCTGCGGCATCAACAACCGCTTCTGGATCTTCTTCTCCGGGCTCACCAACCAGGAGGTCACGGTCACGGTGCGCGACACCCAGACCGGCGCGGTCAAGACCTACTCCAACCCGATGGGGACCTACCCCACCACGGTCGGCGACACGAGCGCCCTGCCCTGTCCGTGAGGAAGGCGCGCGAGCCGTTCGCTCGGCCGCCGCTCAGCCTCCGCCCACGACCACCAGCCCCTCGCGGCTCGCCGCGAGATTGAGCAGGTCGTCGAGACAGACGAAGTCGAGCCCCGGCCCGGCGTCGGGGGTGAGGGCGAGGCAGGAGGCGAGCTGCAGCGCGTCGGCGGCGCGGAGCGGGTGGACGCGCAGGAGGCGCCGGGCGATCCGCCGCACGGCGGGTCCCAGCGGGACTTCCGCCCAGACGCCGGAGAGCAGGTCGAGCTGGGCGAGGAGGGCCTGCACCTCGCCGGGGTCGAGACGACCCTCCCGCTCCCGCCGCGCGATGGCCGAGACGCATTCGGTCTCGGTGAATGCCGCGACGACCGGCCGCTCCGCCCCCTCGACGAGCAGGCTGCGCAACTCGCCGGCACCGGGGGCGTCCTCGAGCAGCACGGCCGCGATCGCAGAGGAGTCCCAGAACCTCACCGGCCCTCCCGCCGCTCCGCGACGACGGCGTCCACGAGGGCGGCGGTCTGGCGGGTGCGCACGGGGCGCAGCCGCCGCAGGTCGCCTGTCTCGCCCCGGGGCCGCACCACCAGCCCCCGCCGGACGAGCGCCGCGAGCAGCTGGTCCTCCTCTCCGGCCAGCACCGGCTCGAGCCGGGCCACCGGGCGGCCGCGATCGGTGATGGTGACGCTGGCGCCCTCCCGCACCTCGTCGAGCAGGGCGCTCAGCCGGTTCTTCGCTTCGGAGATCGAGTAGCTCGCCATATGACCATTCTAGCCAGAACATCCTGGACTGACTAGCCAACAACCTCGTCGTGCCCGTGCCCGGACCTGCCCGGGCGGCCGCCGCGGTCACTCTTCGACGTAGTCGAGCAGGATCTCCCGCCACGGGCCCTCGGCGCGCAGGCGGCAGAGGTTGCCGAAGTGGCCGCCGACGGTGCGGTTGACGAAGACGAGGTCGTGCGGGAAGACGAGATCGCTGGCCTCGCCCAGATCGGTCCACCCGAGCTCGAAGAGCCGCCGGTAGACCGAGTCGTCCTCGCCGAAGCGGTAGGCTGGCGCGGCGCGGAAGACCTCGCCGAGGAGCGCGGCGTACGGGGCGATCAGATCCTCCCCGACCGCCTCGCCTCCCGCACGGCGCACGCCGAGGGCCGCGAGCAGCGGCGGCACCTCCGCTGCGCGCTCCGCGAGAACGGCCCGCGAGAGCGCCGCATAGCCCGACGCCAGCCGCTCCGGCACCTCCTTGACGCAGCCGAAGTCGTAGACCGCCAGACGGCCGTCCGGCAGGAAGGCGAAGTTCGCGAGGTTCGGGTCGGCGTGCAGGAAGCGGTGGCGGTAGAGGCCGCGCAGGAGGAACTCGAAGAGCGTGCGCCCCCACCGGTCGCGGAGCGCCTGCTCCACTCCCGGGCCGCACGCCTCGTCCGCGCCGAGCCCGCCGAGGCGCTCGAGGGTGATCACCCGCCGCGACGTCGCCTCGTCGATCACCGCCGGCACCACGATCTCGGGCACCTCGGCGTGGAGGGCGGCGAGCCGCCGTGCACTCTCCGCCTCGTGGAGATAGTCGAGCTCCTCCCGCAGGCGGTCGCGCACCTCGCTCCAGACCGGCTCGAAGTCCGCCTCGGAGACGAGAGCGAAGAGCGTCTCCAGGATCAGCCGCAGGTTGTCGAGGTCGGCCTCGATCACCTCTGCGATCAGCGGGTACTGCACCTTGACCACGACCAGGCGGCCGTCCGCGAGCGTGGCGCGGTGGACCTGCCCGATCGAGGCGGCGGCGAACGCCTCCGGCTCGATCTCCCGGAAGAGCCGCCGCCAGCCGGGCAGCGCCGCGTCCAGCTCGTAGGCCACGATCTCGAACGGCAGGCGGGGCGCCTGGCGCTGCAGGCCGCGCAACACCACCGCCACCTCGGGCGGCAGCACCGCCTCGTGCAGGCTGAGCATCTGCCCGACCTTCATCGCCGCGCCCTTGAGCTCGCCGAGCGTCTCGACCACCCGCACCGCGTTGCGGACCAGCAGGTCGCGGCGCCGCGCCGCACGCGAGTCCTCGGCGGCGCCCAGCGAGCGCAGCCCCTCGCCGGCGAGCGAGACGCCGACGCGGCCGACCAGCCCGCCGAGGCGAAGCATGCGGCGCAGGGGGGAGGTGATCAAGGGGGAGCGCTCCTTCGCCCTGACCGGCCGCTCAGGGCCGGTGGCCGCTCCAGCGGCCGGCGTCCCCGGCCTCGAAGCCGTCACAGAAGATCGGACCGAGGGCGAGCACGACGGAGACGTCGAGCCGGGTCGCCGGGCCGCCGTCCACCACCACGCCGCTCACCTCGACCGGCGCGAAGCCGGCCCCCTCGAAGCGCAGGGCGAAGACCCCCGGCGCGAGGAGCCGGTGGTAGTCGCCCACCGCCGGGTCGGTGCGCACCTCCGAGTGATCGAAGTCGTGCCCGAGCACCGTGACGGTGGCCGCGACCGGCCGGCCGCAGCCGTCGAGGACGAGCCCCCGCACGCCGGCGAGCGCCTGCTCGACGAAGCCGACGAGCGCCAGCCGGTTCGCCTGCCAGAAGGTCGGGAGCTGCACCGCCGGCGGGTTCTTCTGGTCGCTGACCTCGATCGTCACCTCGCGGCCGGCCGCGAACCAGTTCGTCCAGTCCTGGCGCGTGCCGTCGGCCTCGTACCAGTCGAACCCGTTGGTGATCCCGTCGTCGTAGCCGTCCATGTACCCGGCCGGTCCGTCGGCCTGCGCCTGGTCGGCGTAGGCGTGGGAGATCAGCCGGTACCAGGCGTCGTCGGCGTGCAGCGGCGCCCAGGTGTCCCAGGGGTAGTTCACCACTTCCGTGCCACCGTGGAAGTTGGCCGCGAGGTCGATGCGGTGGGCCAGTTGGAAGTCCATCATCCGCTGCGTCTCGGCCCAGATCGTGGCCGGCGGCCCTTCGAGCGGATCGGGGAAGTTCCGGTTCGGGTCCTTCCCGCTGTTGCCTCCGCTCGCGTTCGTGTAGTAGCGGATGGCGCCGCTCACCGAGCTGTCCGAGGCGTAGTACGTCCCGTCCGGGTTGGCGAGCGGGTTGATCCAGATCTCGATCTCGTCGACGAGGCGCGTCAGCCGCTGGATCTCGGGATCCGAAGAGGCCGGGTCGTGGAGGCGGAGCAGCTCGTCGGCGAAGCGCAGGAGGGTCACGAAGCCGGTCGTCTCGTCCCCGTGCATGGTCGAGGTCAGGAGGACCTCCGGCTCGTCCTCGTCCACGTCGGGATGGTCGGAGATGCGCAGCGCGAGGAGCCGGTGGGGGCGCGCGAGGTTGGTGGTCGGCCCGAGGTCGACGAGGCGGCAGAGATGGGGATAGGCATCTGCCAGCCCCTGCATCATCGCCACGTAGCCGCTCCAGGTCGGGTAGGCGTCCCACTGCCCCTGCGGCGCGCGCGCCGCGAGATCCATCCGCGCCCCCGGGTTGAGGCCCGGATCGGGGAGCACGGTCACCGCGAACCCGAGCGCGCGCAGCTCGGCGACCGCCTCCGGGCGGGTGTAGAGGCGGACGCGGCCCGGGAAGACCGCGTCGACGTCGCCGTGAGCGGCGAGCCGATCCACCTCCGCGGCTCCTTCGGCCGCAACCTCGACGAAGACCGGTCGGTCGGCGGCGGCGGCGCCGGCGACGAGGACGAGCGCGAGGAGGAGAGGAGAAAGGACGAGGGCGAGCGGCCGGCGGAGCGGACTCATCCGCTCAGTGTAGGCCGCGCCGCCGCCCGGCACCCCGCGTCATCGGGTGGGCCGGCCGCCTCTTGCACGCCCGCGGGTCAGAGCGGCGGCAGGGCGTCGATCAGACCGTGGGCGAGGGCGCGGCGGTGGAACTCGGCGAGGCCGGCGAGCTCGTCCGGGCCGAGGGTATAGCGGATGTGGCGGGTGAAGTAGTCCCGGAGCACCGGCTCCGGCAGGCGTGCCTCGGCCGCCGCCTCGGCGACGATCCGCGGCAGCTCGCGCACCCCCGCCGCATGGCTCGCGGCGAGCAGCTCGGCGACCCCCGGCCGGTCGCCCCCGGGTGCCGCGGCCCAGGCGGCGAAGACGAACGGCAGCCCGGTGAGCTCCCGCCAGGCGGCGGCGAGGTCGAGGGCGTGCACCCGGTCCCGGTCGACCGAGAGCGCCGGATCGCCGATCAGCAGCGCCGCGTCGTGGGCTGCCAGCATCTCCTCGACCGGCGGCGCCGCCGGCGCGAACGACGGGTCGAGCCCCCGGGCCGCGAGCAGCAGCCGCAGCAGCGCCACCGAGGTGCGGCTGTTCTCGTCGACCGCCACCGAGCGAACCTCTGCGAGTGGGCGGCGGGAGACGAGGAGCACGCTGCGGACCTCCTCCACCGCCGCGATCCCGAGATCCCCGACGCGCCGCCCCCCCGGGATGCGGGCGAGCTCGATCGTGGGCACCAGGCCGACGTCGAGCGAGCGGTCGGCGAGCCGGGCGGCGATCGTCGCCGGCGGCAGGTCGGTCGACACCACGCCGCCCCCGCCCACGCCCTGCCAGAGCCCCCAGGCGAGCGGCCAGGAGTTGAGGTAGTGGACGATGCCGACGCGAAGGGGGGGCAGGGCGGTCACGGTGGGGGGACGTGGCCGAGGCCCGCGGAGCCGGACTCGGGAGCTCCCGAGATCCCTCGGGCGCTTCGCGCCCTCGGGATGACCGCGGCCCGGCGGGCCGCGGTCACTTCGACATCGCCGCCAGGAAGTCGGCGTTCGTCTTCAGCTTCGAGAGCTTGTCGAGCAGCAGCTCCATCGACTCGACGGTGGAGAGCGGGTTGAGCACCTTGCGCAGCACCCAGACGCGGCGCAGCTCGTCCTCCGGCATCAGCAGCTCCTCCTTGCGGGTGCCGCTCTTGTTGATGTCGATGGCCGGGAAGGTGCGCTTGTCCACCAGCTTGCGGTCGAGGTGGATCTCGCAGTTGCCGGTGCCCTTGAACTCCTCGAAGATGACGTCGTCCATGCGCGAGCCGGTGTCCACCAGCGCCGTGGCGATGATGGTGAGCGAGCCGCCCTCCTCGATGTTCCGCGCCG
>JAHDVN010000486.1 GCA_023384635.1 Thermoanaerobaculia bacterium | reverse complement strand
ATCGCCGGCGAGCAGCTGCCGCGCCTCGCGGCGCAGCGCCCCGTCGATCCCCGCCGAGAGGCTCGCCACGCCCACGACGGAGGCGACGCCGACCGCGAGCGAGAGGGTGAAGAAGGCGATCCGGCCGCCGGCACCGCGCATCTCGCGCGCCAGTTGGCGCAGCAGGAAGCGCGGGCTCATCGCGAGGGGGCGGGGCTCGCGGCGGAGCTCTCGACGCGCTCGACCCGTCCGTCGCGCAGCAGGATCCGCCGCGTCGCGAGCGCCGCCACCGCGGGGTCGTGGGTCACCAGCACCAGGGTCGTGCCGTGGCGGCGCTGGAGCTCGGCGAGCAGCTCGAGGACGCGCGCCCCGGTGGCGCTGTCGAGGTTGCCCGTCGGCTCGTCGGCGAGCAGGATCGGCGGCTCGGCGGCGAAGGCGCGGGCCAGCGCCACGCGCTGCTGCTCGCCGCCGGAGAGCTGCACCGGGTAGTGGTGGCCGCGCTCGCCGAGGCCGACCGCGGCGAGGAGGTCGGCCGCCCGCTCCTCGGCGCGGTCGCGGCCGAGGAGCTCGAGCGGCAGCAGCACGTTCTCGAGCGCGGTGAGGTTGCCGAGGAGCTGGAACGACTGGAAGACGAAGCCGATCTTCTCGCGGCGCAGGAGCGCCAGCGCGTCCTCGCCGAGGTCGTGGATCGGCCGGCCGTCGAGCCGCACCTCCCCCTCGCTCGGCCGGTCGAGGCCGGCGAGCAGCCCGAGGAGCGTCGACTTGCCGCTTCCCGACGGGCCGAGGATGGCGACCAGCTCTCCGGGCGCGATGGCGAGCTCGATCCGGTCGAGGATCGTGAGCTCGCGCCCGCCGGACGGGAGGCGCTTGGTGAGCTGGCGGGTTTCGAGGCGAGGCGTGGTCACGTCGGATTCTACGGCCGCCGGGGCGGTCCGGACGAGAGGGGAGGGTAGCACGCGCCGGCGGGCGAACTCTGCGATCATCCCGCCGTGCGCCGACCTCTCCTCGCCCCGCTCCCGCTCCTGCTCGCCCTCGCGCTCGCCTGCGGCGGCGAGCGGACCCCGGCCCCGCCCGCGGCACCGTCTCCGATGGCCCCTGCGACCGGCACCACCGCCGCCCCCGCCCCCCCCGCGCCCACGGGCCCGACCGTCGTCTTCCTCGGCGACAGCCTGACGGCGGGCCTGGGGCTCGCCGAGGAGGAGGCGTACCCGGCGCTCCTGGCGGCGGAGCTGGCGCGGCGCGGGCTGCCGGTGCGGCTCGTCAACGCCGGCGTGAGCGGCGACACGAGCGCCGGCGGGCTCGCCCGGCTCGAGTGGTTGCTCGGGCAGTCGCCCGCCGTGCTGGTCGTCGGGCTGGGGGCGAACGACGGCCTGCGCGGCCTCTCGCTGGAGCGCACGGAGGCGAACCTGCGCGCGATCGTCGAGCGGGCGCGCGAGGCCGGCGCGCGCGTGCTGCTGCTCGGCATGCTGCTGCCCCCGAACTACGGGCCGGAGTACACCGAGCGGTTCGAGGCGCTCTACCCGCGCCTGGCGCGCGAGCTGGGGGTGCCGCTCGTGCCGTTCCTGCTCGAAGGGGTGGCGGCCGAGCCGGAGCTCAACCTGCCCGACGGGATCCACCCGAACGCGGCGGGGCAGAGGATCCTGGCGGCGAACGTGCTGCCGGCGCTCGAGCCGCTCGTGCGCGCGGCGGCCGCCGCCCGGTAGCTAGCTCTCGCTCTCGCGCCCTTCGCGCCCTTCGCGATCGGCGCGCTCGGCCCGCTTCGCCTCTTCCCAGAGGGCGTCCATCAGCTCGAGACCGGCGTCGGCGGCGGCGATCCCGCGCCCGGCGAGCGCCGCCTCGACGGCCGCGAAGCGGCGCCGGAACTTCGCGTTCGCCCCCGCGAGGGCGCACTCCGGGTCGTGCCCGAGGTGGCGGGCGAGGTTGGCGGCGGCGAAGAGGAGGTCGCCGAGCTCCTCGCCGACCCGCGCGGCCGGCGCGCCGGCGGCGAGCTCGGCCTCGAGCTCGCCGAGCTCCTCGCGCAGCTTGGCGAGCACGCCCGCGGCGTCGGGCCAGTCGAAGCCGACGCCGGCGGCCTTCTGCGTCATCCGGTAGGCGGCGAGGAGGGCGGGGAGCGACGGTGGCACCCCGGCGAGGAGGCCCGCCGGCCGCTCGGCCGCCGTCCGCCGCTCCCAGGCGCGCACCACCTCGCCGGCGTCGGCCAGCTGCTCGCCGCCGAAGACGTGCGGATGGCGGGCCACCCCCTGCGCGGGCACCG
>JAHDVN010000485.1 GCA_023384635.1 Thermoanaerobaculia bacterium | reverse complement strand
GTTCCAGTGCCGCGCCACGCTCGGCGGCAACCTCGGCAACGCCTCGCCGGCCGCCGACACCGCCCCGCCGCTGCTCGTCGCCGGGGCGAGGGTGCGCCTCCGCTCGGCGGCTCGCGGCGAGCGGGAGCTCCCGGTCGAAGAGCTCTTCACCGGCCCTGGCCGCACCGCCCTCGCCCCGGGCGAGCTGATCGTCTCGGTGCTCCTCCCGCAGCCGCTCCCCGCCGCCGGCGCCGAGCGCTTCGCGAAGCTCGGACCGCGGCGCGAGCAGGTGATCTCGGTCGTCTCGCTCGCGCTCCGCGCGGCGGAGCGAGTCGAGGGGCGGCTGCGCGGGGTGCGGATCGCGCTCGGCGCGGTGGCGCCCACCCCGGTGCGGGCGCGGCGGGCGGAGGCAGCGCTCGAGGGGGAGGTCGCCGGCGCGGAGCGCCTCGCCGCGGCCGCGGAAGCCCTCGCCCTCGACATCGCCCCGATCGACGACCTGCGCGCCCCGGCCGCCTACCGGCGCCACGCCGCCGCCGTGCTGCTGCGGCGCGCCGTCCAGGAGATCGCCCGTGGCTGAGCGCGCCGGATCCGCCGGGACCCGCACCGAGCCCGAAGTCGAGGTCGATGTCGAGCTCCGGCTCAACGGCGAGCGGCGCCGCTTCCGGGTCCCCCCCGGGCGGCGCCTGCTCGACCTGCTGCGGCGCGACGCCGGCCTCACGGGAACGAAGGAGGGCTGCGGCGCGGGGGAGTGCGGCGCCTGCACGGTGCTCCTCGACGGGCGGCCGGCGCTCTCCTGCCTGGTGCTCGCGGGGAGCGTCGACGGCGCCGAGGTGGTGACCGTCGAGGGGCTCGGCGAGGCCGGCGCCCCGCACCCGTTCCAGCGCGAGCTGGCCGCGGGCGGCGGCGTGCAGTGCGGGTTCTGCACCCCGGGGATCGCAGTCACCGGTGCGGCGCTGCTCGCGGCCGGGATCACGGACCCGGACGAGCAGGCCCGCCGCCTCGCCGGGAACCTCTGCCGCTGCACCGGCTACGCCAAGGTGATGGCGGCGCTCGCCGCTGCCGGGGAGGAGAGGGATGCCTGACCCCGCCCCTCCGGCCGGCCCGCTCGGCGGCCGCCACCCGCGCCCCGACGCCCTCGCCAAGGCGTGCGGCGCGACCCGCTACGCCGGCGATCTCGGGCTGCCGGGGATGCTCCACGCCGCGCTCGCCGTCTCGCCCCACGCCTCCGCCCGCCTCTGTGGCCTCGACCTCGCCGCCGCGCGCGGCGTGGAGGGGGTGGTGGCGGTGCTCACCGCGGCCGACGTGCCGGGGGCGAACCAGATCGGGGTGGTCTTCCCCGACCAGCCGCTGCTCGCGGCGGAGCAGGTGCGGATGGTCGGCGAGCGGCTGGCGGTGGTCGTCGGGCGCACGCCGGAGGCGGCCTGGCGCGGAGCGGCGGCGGTCGCCGCCGACCTCGAGCCGCACCCCGGAGTGCACGATCCGGTGGCGGCGCTCGAGGAGAAGAGCGCGCCGGCGGTGCACGAGGGGGGGAACCTCGTGCGCACCTTCCGCGTGGTGCGCGGCGATCTCGCGATGGCCGAGCGGCGGGCCGACGTGGTGGTCGAGGCGACCTACGAGATCGGCGGCCAGGAGCACGCCTACCTCGAGCCGCAGGCCTGCGTGGCGATTCCCGAGGGGCGGGGGCGCGTCCACCTCCTGGCCTCCTGCCAGTGCCCGTTCTACATCCAGCAGGGGGTGGCCCGCGTCCTCGGCCTGCCGCTCGCCGCGGTGCGGGTCGAGCAGGCGCCGACCGGCGGCGCTTTCGGCGGCAAGGAGGACTACCCGACCGAGCCCGCCGCCTGCGCGGCGCTCGCCGCCTGGGTCACCGGCCGGCCGGTGCAGCTGCTGCTGCCGCGCGAGCTCGACATGCAGGCGACCTCGAAGCGGCACGCGATGGTGGTCCGCCACCGCTGGGGAGCGGGGCGCGACGGGCGGATCCGCTTCGCCGAGGTCGACACGGTGGTCGACGCCGGCGCCTACGCCGGCCTCTCGACGGTGGTGGCCGAGCGCGCCAACAGCTCGGCGATCGGCCCCTACGCCGTCCCCGCGGTGCGGGTGCGCACCCGCGTGGCGTACACGAACAACCTCTTCGGCGGCGCCTTCCGCGGCTTCGGCGCGCCGCAGGTGACGTTCGCCCACGAGGCGACGATCGACCGGCTGGCGCGCGCCCTCGGGCTCGACCCGCTGGAGATGCGGCGCCGCAACCTGCTCGACGACCG
>JAHDVN010000484.1 GCA_023384635.1 Thermoanaerobaculia bacterium | reverse complement strand
CCCCGCGGCGAGTACCACTTGGAGCGCTCCGTACTGCCCCTCGGGCAGGGGGATCCGCGGTGACTCGTCACCGCCGCAGACCGTGAGCACGTTGTTGCGGCCGCGAGGGAGGAACCGGAACAGCCCGTTCGCGTCGAGCTCCTCCGGCACGAGCCGCGGGTAGAGCGGGACCTGCTGCGCCTCCTCGAGCCAGGGAGAGAACGGATCCCCGTCGTATCGCGCGTTGGCCAACCCGGAGAGGTCGATCGAGACCGCTTCCGGAAGCAGTGATGGATCGGTGGTCTCGATTCGGTAGGTCGCGATCTTCGGCTGCCACCCCGGGATCATCGTGACGAGCCACTGGCTGTTGGTGATCGACCAGCGGGCGGTGGGCTCCTCGTCGAGCCGCACCACCTCGTTCCAGTGCCATGGGAGTGCCCGGTAGACGGCCGCACCCTGCAGGTAGGCGGCGAGGAATGCGGCGGCGGCAAAGGTCGACCTCGCCCAGCGGGCCTGCTCTCGCCACCTGGCCACCACGGGACCGACAAGGAGGACCAGGAAGAGGTTCATCTCGGTCTGCAGTCTCGGACCGAGCGAGTAGCCGCCCCACCACCGCCAGTAGCTCGCGATGGTGAGGAGCCCGGCGCAGACGGCGAGGGCCGCCACCCACCAGAGCCTCCTTTCCTCCCGGTCCCGCGCCAGCAGGAGGCCCCACGGCGCCGCCAGCAGCCAGGGCATCCACGGGAGCCACCCCCGGCTTGGGCTCAGCAGCGTGCCGAGGAGGCCCCCCGGCAGGTTCTCCGGGCCCAGGCTTCCAGCGGGGTTCAGGCTCGCATAGCCCCCGAGCCAGGATACCCACAAGCGCGTCTGTACCCACGCCACGGCGCCCACGGCGAGCGCGGACGCGGCGAGGAAGGTCACCCAGGTCTTCGACCGCCGCCCCAGGAGCCAGAGCACCATGGGGGCGATGAACACCGGGGCCGTGGCTCGGCAGAGGAAGGCCGCCCCCATCGCGAGTCCCCCGAGCGCGGCCGCCCGGTGCCGGTCCGGCCTGGTCACCAGCGCCAGGAGCGCGACGCCGACGAAGAGGCCGGCTCCCGTCGCGGGCCAGAGTGCCTGGCTCGCCACCGCGAACTGCGACGTCGCGAGCGCGAAGAGGAGCGCCAGGGCCAGAGCCGTGGGCACCGGCCACGCGCGCCGCGTGACCGCGAAGGCGACCACAGCCGCCAGCGTCGCCAGCAACGCGGCAGCGACCTTCTCCGCGGAAGCGCCGGCAGCGTCGGTCCAGTCTGCGCCACCGGCCGTGAAGAGCCAGAAGACAGGGGCCGCGAGGAGCCCGGTTCCCACGGGGAAGCTGGCGTACAGATGCTCGCCGCGCCGCATCACGGCGTAATGGCGGGGATCGGGCGGCGGCACGAGGTCCTCGAGCCGCAGTCCGTGCCCGGATGCCAGAGCCATCGCCGTGAGGCGGTTCCCCAAGCTGTCGCCCGAGCCGACGAGCCTCAGGTTGCCCAGGTAGACGGCGAGGAGTCCGACCGCACACAGAGACAGCAGAGACCACCGCGTCGCAGGAACCGCGCCCACTCGTCCCCGACCTCGGGAACCTCCAAGCACGCCGCGCCGGGCGACCCAGCCTCTCTCCTCCATCGGTAGCGGAGAGAGTAGCGAGTCGCAGGCCCACTTGACCACCTGGGGTTGGCGACCGGCGGCATGTCGCAGCCTCAGGGAAGCGCCCCTGTCTCCTCTCTCCGTGCCCCCCCCGCCTGGCTCTGGGCGGGATGCGGGCGCAGAATAGCCGGGGAGGACAGCGATGGACGTGCCCTTGGTCCGCGACCGGCACGTGGTGCCGACGCGCTTCTGGCACCGGCTGGAGGACGGGCGGGTGCAGTGTGACCTCTGCCCGCGCTTCTGCCGGCTGCGCGAGGGGCAGCGGGGGCTCTGCTTCGTGCGCGGGGCGCTCGGCGGCGCGGTCGTGCTCGCCACCTACGGGCGCTCGTCGGGCTTCTGCGTCGACCCGATCGAGAAGAAGCCCCTGAACCACTTCTACCCCGGCTCCGCGGTGCTCTCCTTCGGCACCGCGGGCTGCAACCTGGCCTGCCGCTTCTGCCAGAACTGGGACATCTCGAAGTCGCGCGACACCGACCGGCTCGCCGACGAGGCCTCCCCGGAGGCGATCGCGGCGGCCGCCGCCGAGCTCGGCTGCCGGAGCGTCGCCTTCACCTACAACGACCCGGTGGTCTTCCACGAGTACGCGCTCGACGTCGCCCGG
>JAHDVN010000483.1 GCA_023384635.1 Thermoanaerobaculia bacterium | reverse complement strand
CGGCGCGACCAGCCGTCCTCGAGGCAGGTCAGCGTGACCTCGAAGGTGCCGGCCGCCGTGCACCGGTAGCGCTCCTCGACCAGCGGCCCCTCCCCGCCGAGCCGCTCCACCGCCACCGCGGCGAGATCGCCGCGGTCCCTGAGCTCGCGGCGGAACGGGAAGCGCACCTCGTCCCAGGGGGTGATCTGGCCGTCCGGCACGCCGTCGCGCAGCCGGCCGCACTCGACGAAGCGGAAGTGGCCGAGGTTGTGGGCGGGGCGGTAGCGCCGCACCGCCTCGAGCGGCGCGGCCCCCGCCGCGGGCAGCGGCGTGTCGCGCAGAAAGACCGGGTCGAACGCCACCTCCTGCCCGGAGCGCGCCTCGCGGAAGACGCCGAAGGTGCGCGAGAGGACGTCGGAGAGGGTCACCCCCGACTCCTCGTCGAGAAAGCAGGCGAGGCCGATCGCGGTGGCGGCGAAGGGGTGCGGCGAGCGGTGGACGCGCCGCTCGCCGAAGCGCTCGCGCAGCTGCCGCAGCACCGGCGGGAAGCCGCTCGCTCCCCCCGCGACGTAGAGGCCGGCGACCTCCTCCCACTCCGTGCCGTGTCCCGCCGCGAGCACTTCGTCGACCAGCTCCAGGGTCCGCTCGACCAGGGGCCGGCAGGCCTCGTACGCCTCCTCGACCGGCAGCGCGAGCGGCGGGCCTCCGAGCGGCGCGAGGTCGACGACGAAGCGGCGGCTCTGCGGCAGCAGGCGCTCCTTCTGCCGCCGGCACTCCTCGAGCAGGAGGGCACGGGCCGCGTCCGCGAGGCGCCCGAGACCGGCCCGCCCGGCGACCAGCGCGGCGAGCGCCTCGTCGAAGTCGTCGCCCCCGAGCCGCGGCACCCCGGCGCTCGCCAGCACCTCGTTCGCGAGCCCCGCCATGTGGAGCAGCGAGACGTCGAAGGTGCCGCCGCCGAGGTCGTAGACCACCACGCGCTCGCGGCGGCTGGTCAACGTGCGGCCGAAACGCCGCGCGTACTCGAAACCGGTGGCCGACGGCTCGTTGAGCACCGCCGCGACCTCGAAGCCGGCGCGGCGGAACGCCTCCAGGGTGAGGAAGCGCTGGTCGGAGGAGGCGTTGGCCGGCACGCTCACCGCCGCCCGGAGCGGCTCGCCGGGACGCAGCCCGGCGTTCGACGCCTCGACCAGCTCGCGCCGGAGCGCTTCGAAGTGGCCGGCGAGGAGGTCGAGGAGCGGCAGTTCGTGCGGGCCGAGCGCCACCCGGGTGCGCGGCCCGGCCCCGGCGAGCAGGCGCTTGAACGAGCGCACCGGCCGCCAGCCCGGCCCCTCGGCGGCGGCGAGCGCCCGGGTGCCGAAGCGCAGCCGCCCGCTCGCCGTCTCCACCGCCGCCACCGAGGGGAAGACGTCCCCCCCCTCGAACGCCACCACCGGGTAGTTGCCCCGGTCGACCAGCGCGGCGACGGTGTGGGTGGTGCCGAAATCGACCCCGATCCGCATGCGGAGCCCGAGTCTACCGCGCCGCAACGGTATGATCCCCGCGCCCCCGGCGCCCTCGCGGGCGGGTCTACAAGGAGCGCACGATGCCGCGAACCGGCCTGATTCGGTCCTTCTCCTCCACGTTCTGGACCGCCAACGTGATGGAGCTGTTCGAGCGCGCGGCCTACTACGGGCTGAACTCGGTGCTCGCGGTCTACCTGACGGCCAGCGTCGCCGACGGCGGCCTCGGCTTCGGGGCGCAGGCGGTCGGTTTCCTGCAGGGACTGGTCTACGCCGCGACCTACGTGGTGCCGATCCTCGGCGGCGCGCTCGCCGACCGCTACGGCTACCGGCGCATGCTGCTCGTCGCCTTCTCGTTCCTGACCGCGGGCTACTTCGCGGCCGGGCACATGTCGAGCTACGCCCTCGTCTTCCTCTCGCTGCTCGTGATGGCGACCGGCGCCGGCCTCTTCAAGCCGATCATCTCCGGCACCATCGCCCGCTCCACCGACGAGAAGACCTCCTCGCTCGGCTTCGGCATCTACTACTGGATGATCAACCTCGGCGCCTTCCTGGCGCCGCTCGTGGTGAGCTGGCTCAAGGGCTTCTCCTGGCAGCACGTCTTCACCGCCTCGGCCGCCTACACCGGCCTCATGCTGCTGCCCGCCGCCTTCGTCTACCGCGACCCGCCGCGGCCGGCGAGCACCAAGACGCTCAAGGAGGTGCTCGGCGGCGCCGCGGAGGTGCTCGGCGACGCCCGCTTCATGCTCATGATCGTCGTCTACTCCGGCTTCT
>JAHDVN010000482.1 GCA_023384635.1 Thermoanaerobaculia bacterium | reverse complement strand
ACCAGGTCTGCCGCGTCAACCTCAACTGCCAGTGCCAGCGCGGCCCCGACGTCTTCCCCTTCACCGGCCGCAAGGACTCGGCCGAGGGGACGCTCTCGGTCTCCGACGCCCTGCGCGTCTTTTCGATCCGCAGCCTGGTGGCGGCGAAGGCGAACGACGCTAACGAGGAGATCGTCACCGAGATCGTCCGCGGCCGCCACTCGCGCTTCCTGACCACCGACTTCCTCTTCTGAGGGCGGCGCGGGGCCGGTGTCGACCGGCGCGACCCTCCCGGCTGCTTCTGGGCTGTCAGCGTGCCCCGGGTGAGCCGAACCGGGGAGCGCGCGGGACTGACGCTACCGGGGGGGGCAGTTGGCCTTCGCTGCGCTGTCCGCGGGCAGCTTCGAGAACGTGCCCGCCTGGGCGTCCCAGACCCGGTCCACCGAGGCGACCGGAATCCGGAAGACGGCCTCATCGATGGGTCGGCCGAGTTCCAGTACCTGAATCGCGTACCGTGCCGATAGGACCGCCTCGCCGGTGGCGGGATCGCAGAGGCGGAACTCGATCTGCTCAGGGAGCCAGGCACGGTTCCTTCCCACTCCATGGCTACGGAAGGCGCCGATCTCGAGGATCTCGATGAGGCGCTCCGACTCGTCGCGCCGTTCGAGTCTCCAGGGCAATCCACCAGCCTCCGATGTGAAGGCGTCGAAATGCTGCTGGGTGGGGTTGGCTCCCCTTCCTTCGGCTGCCCCGGGACCTCGGCCTCCGAGCGCCGACAGCAGGTGTTCGAAGGGGTCGGGGAGCGGGCAGGGGAGCTCCGCGCCGTCCCAGCGACCCTCGGAGAGGATCTCTGTCTGGCGATTCAGGATCTGGATCTCGTCGCCGCGAACCGCGACATCGAGACCGGCGGCGAGCCCGAGGCGGGGGTCCACGTCGCAGAGGAGGCGCAACCGCTCGGGAGCCGACCACGAAGCGAAGCGACCGCTTCCCGTGAGGACTCTCTCCGGCGCTTCCCCAAGCTCGGGGAGCGAAGCCATCACGATCTCCGCTGACGCCACAACGTGGCGCGAGCCGGCATCGGAGAGGAGCGTGCCGATTTCGCGGGCGTAGCGTCCGAGATGCGCAGGGTCCAGACGCACCCCACTCAGATCTGTGGCAATGCATCCCGAAGGTGCCAGGGAGGTGCTGACCACCTCGCCCGAGTTGCGATCGCGAGCCGCGAGGAGCTCACGCGCCACGGCGGACTCGAGGTCGGCGGTGCTCGAGCCCTGGTCAGCGCCTCCGGGAGCGAATCCGAGGTGCCTGGGCATCCCGCAGGGGCAGAATTCCGATGCCACCGGCGGACCGCAGCCCCGACGGACAAAACCCATCCGCTTGGTTCCGCAGTGACCGCTCGGGCGTTCGGTCATCCAGTCGACGCAGTCCTCTGTCTGGGAGAGTGGCTGGGGGCTCTGCGGCATCTCCTCGCAGGCCGGATCCAGTGAGGCGCAGTCGGTGACGTTTCCGCACCAGCCGATCATGGGTTGCTGGGCGGGTGACGGCTGCGGCCGAAGCAAGAGGATGCTGCAGCAGCAGAGAAACACGCGAACGAGCCGATCCATATGCCCTCCTCAGACGACGGAACTTGGAACTCCGCGTGAAGCTAGGTCCCGGGGGGGGGGCTGTCAAGCGAAGCAGATCACACGAGCGCCACGAGCGGGTCGATGCCGCCGTTGGCCCAGCCGACGTCGACCTGCTGCACCTCGCCGGGAGGGGCGAGGTGGGAGACGCCGAGGGCGCGGAGCGCGGACTCCTGCTCCCAGGCCTCGGGGCCCGCGAGCGCCGCGCCCTGGAGGCGGCCGTGCCAGGGGGTGAGGGCGGCGACGGCGGCGGCGAGGTCGGGCACGGGGTGGATCCGCACCGTGCGCAGGCCGGGAGAGGGACGGAAGGCCGGGTCGGGCTCCACGATCACCGTGCCCGCGGCGAGCGGGAGCTCGTGGAGGGTGAGGCCTCGCAGCGCCGTCTCCTCGCGCACCTGGCGCACCGCCGCGGTGAGCGGCAGCGGCGCGGGGCCGGGGGGCCAGAGGCGGGCGATCTCGCCGAGCGCGGCGGCGAGGGCCGCGGCGAGGGCTGCGGCGTCGCCGCTCGTGTAGACCGCGTGGAGCGAGAGGCAGCCCTGCTGGTCGAAGAGCGCCACGTCGCGGGCGAGTCCGGGAGCGATCCGCGCCGGGTCCTCCCCGGCGCCGACGAGCGCCACGCTCGCCTTCGGCCCGTGCCGATCACCTTCCCCGGCGCGC
>JAHDVN010000030.1 GCA_023384635.1 Thermoanaerobaculia bacterium | reverse complement strand
CTCGTCCTCGCAGAGATCGGCGAGCCAGTACCAGCAGAAGATGCACTCGCAGCCGACGACGAGGTCGTCGCGGAAGGGCGCCAGTGCCTCGAGGACGGCCCCCGGCTTGCACGGCAGATTGCGATGCAGGACAATCTGACCGGAGCCGTCGAGCACACAGAGGTAAAGGGCGCGCACGTGGAGATCGACGCCGCAGGTGAACGCGTGGGACCGGAAGTAGAATCGCATGCAGTGCCTCCTCTGGCTTGCGTGAGTGCCACCTTGAAAGCTACCGCGTGGGTAGCCCCAGAGGGGGCCTGCATGAACTTCAATTCGCTCGAGCGGCCCAATAGACTTCGCCCATTTGCCGCTCAGCTCATGATCCGTTAGACAACACTGGGTGAGTACCTCGCGAATTGAGCTCATGGCCTTGGAGCCAGACGGCGAGCGGCCCGTCGCGTATCTCGAACGGAGGACACCATGGGTCTCTTGACCTTCAGCATCAACGTCACCCTGGACGGCTGCGTCGACCACCAGGAAGGAATCGCCGACGACGAGACACACGCCTTCTTCACTGGCCTCATGGACGAGGGCGGGGCCATGCTGTGGGGCCGCGTCACCTACGAGATAATGGAGGGCTACTGGCCGGCCGTCGCCCGCGGCGACGAGGAGGCACCGCCGGCGATGCGCGAGTGGGCGGTCAAGCTGGAGGCCAAGCCGAAGTACGTGGTGTCGTCCACGCGAAAGGACTTCCCGTGGACCAACAGCCACCACATCGCCGGCGACCTGCGCACGGGCGTGCAGAAGCTCAAGGACGCGACCCCGGCCGGCGTGCTCCTCGGCAGCGGCAAGCTCGCGACCGAGTTGGACCGGCTGGGTCTGATCGACGAGTACAAGTTACTCGTCCACCCCAGGATTGCCGGCCACGGCCCGACCCTGTACGAGAGCGGGCTGCCCAACACCCGACGGCTCAAGTTGATCTCGACGAAGCCGCTCCGCAACGGTGCGGTCGCAATGCACTACCGGCGCGCGCTCTGAATCGGAGACGGGTCCTGTCGCCTAACAACACGCTGCACGCGGACGGGCCTCGCGTTGCTCGGCCCGCCGGTGAGCGCGCGTGTCAGACGTCGCGCGGAGGCAACAGCAGGATGAAGCCCTTCGAAATCCAGGTTTCCGAGGCGGTTCTTCACGACCTCGCTGGCCGCCTCGCTCGCACCCGGTGGCCGGACGAAGTCGAGGGCGCACAGTGGGACTACGGTACCAACCTCGCGTATCTCAAAGACCTGGTCGGATACTGGCAGACCCGGTTCGATTGGAGAGCGCAGGAGCGCCGTTTGAACGAGCTCCCCCAGTTCGTCGCCCCAATCGACGGGATCGATGTCCATTTCGTCCACGTGCGAAGCGCCAGTCCCAAGCCGCTGCCTTTGATCATCACTCATGGCTGGCCCAGCGCGGTCTTCGAAATGCACAAGATCGTCGGGCCTCTCACCGACCCGGTTCGGCACGGCAGCGACGCCGGGGACGCGTTTGATCTGGTCATCCCATCGTTGCCCGGGTTCGGCTTCTCCGGGCGGCCCACGCGCCGAGGTCCCACGCGGACGGATGACTTGTGGCGGAAGCTGATGACCGACGTCCTGGGCTACCGGTGCTTCGTGGCCCATGGCGGAGATGTGGGCGCTCGCGTCACGAGCGCGCTGGGGCGGTTCCACAGTGACGTGGTAGCCGCCATCCATCTTGGTTCGGTTGACCTCGATTGGCCCAATCCCCTCCCGCCCGACACAGATCTCTCGGACGCCGAGCGTGACTATCTTCAGCGGGTCAATCGCTGGGCGAGGGAGGAGGGCGCCTATGCGGAGATCCAGGCCACCCGACCACAAACCGTGGCCTATGGTCTCAACGACTCGCCCGTGGGGCTCGCGGCATGGATCGTGGAGAAGTTCCGGGCGTGGAGCGACTGCCACGGCGCCGTCGAAAGTCGATTCCCCAAGGACGAGTTGCTGACGAACGTCATGATCTACTGGTCGACCCAGACGATCGGTTCCTCCATGCGCCGATACTATGAGGTCCGCCATGATCCGGCGCCGAACCCCCTGAGACTGGGAGAGCGCATCGAGACGCCGACGGGCGTCGCGATGTTCCCCGGCGAGCGGGACCTACTCGTGCCTCCCGAGTGGGCGAAGCGCTGCTACAACGTGAGGAGGTGGACGGATATGCCTCGCGGAGGGCATTTCCCCGCACTCGAAGAGCCCGAGTTGCTCGTCGAGGACCTTCGGGCCTTCTTTCGCGAGTTTCGCCACGACTTGGAAGGATGAGGTAACGCCTAACAACAGTATGGAGCGGACGGCGCTGCGCGCCGCCGCTGATGCTGAGCGTTAGCTGCACCTATGACCAATCGTGATGCGCTTCTGATCGCCAATCTTCGAGAGGCCGCGCGCATTGTTGGAGCGGGCGGCGACGTAGGCTCTGACTTCTTTGCCAGAGCGGCGGATCTCGCCATGGAGATCGAGCGCGTGGCCGCTCTCCTCGAGCGTAGCCACGAAAGCCCCTTGGCCTACTTGCGTGCCCTTCTTGCCAGGAAGCGAGCTAAGTACACCTGGTGTGCCCCGACCTTCGACTTGGATGATCATTTGGCAGGAGCCGATGGAGCGGCAGACCTTGGGAATGCCATATATGAGTCACTGTGAGGGCGCATCAATCCGTTCGCTGCCGGCGCGACGACCCTGACGGGCCGCGGTCTGCGCGCGAACGTTGGACGGCCACGCAGAGTCATGGAGCAGAACGAGCAGGACCTCTGTCGCAAGCTGCTTGCAGAGCACCACCTGAGCGTCCCCGAGCGGCGAGCGCTCCCCGAAGGTCGTGCTCGGTTCAGTGTTCTCGTTGCCGCTGTTCAGGAAGCGCTATCCCGTACCGGTTGGTTTCCCGTCCAGCTCACGCCGGGCCGGGACATCGGAGAGGGTGCGGTCCTCGAACTTCGCGAGGATGGGCTCTGGGTGCATGAACAGCACGAGGCCGGAGTCATGCGCTACTCGGCCATCCGCTCCTTTCGGGTGACCGGCGTCGCGGAAGCTGTCCGCGCCTACGTCGAGGCGAACGGCGGCGGTCCGATCGACGGAGTGGCGATCGACTGGCAGGCGTAGGGGAATGCTGCCGTACAACAAGGCGCCGGTGTTGACGTGGCACAGCGCGTGTCGATCGAGCCCCGGCGCCTTCTGGTGGCAGCCTTTGGTGTCTCGGGGACCGTCGGTGGCTTGTGGCATGCAGCGGAGCGCCCGGTCCGCGAGACAACGGTGAAAGGGAGATACGAGATGCGGCGCCTTCTTGCTACGGCACTCCTGGCCGTTTCTGCTGTTGGAAGCGGCGTGGCGGCGGACGACGCCGCGAACCGGTTTCACAGCCCCACGGCTGGCCTTGCCTTCGTGAAACCGGCCCACTGGGTGTTCGCCTCGGTCGCAGCGCTCCAGACGAATCGCGACAACATCCGACTCGCCGACGCGGAGCTGGAGCGCTTGATGAAGGAGCGGGGGACGCCGCCACTCGCAGCCGCGATGCGGTATCCGGAGCCGCACCCGGACCTCAACCCGAGCTTCCAGATTGGATTGCGCCCGCTGGGCGCGCTCGAAGGGAAGTCGGCGCGCGAGATTCTCGAGCTCCTCCTGCCCGGTTTCCTTCTCATGGCAGACGACGTCAGGATCGTCCGGCCCGCCGAAGAGCTCTCCATTTCCGGGCTACCGGCGGCACGCGCCGGCCTCGAGTACACGCTCAGGACCGTCGATGGCGGTGCGTTCCCGACCCGCAGCGACATGGTGATCGTCGTGCGCGGGCGGTTCATGTTCATGGTCGGGTCCGGGAGGAAGCCGGACGACGCGGTCGCTGCGGGCGAGATCGAAGAGATCCTCGCGTCCCTGGTGATCGATCCCTAGCGCCATGGAAGCTGGTGCGGGGAAGCCGGCGGCGGGCGCTCGGCGCGGGAGCCGTTGAGGCACCGGAATGAGATCCGCGTTGGTGCTGCGAGACTGGGGCTGTCTGTGGCGACGCGTCGTGGACGCCAGATTCGAAGACCCGGGGGAGCGTGATCTGGTCTTGGGCATGTTCGCCTCCTACTCCGGCCCCGAGCCGGGCCGGGTCAAGCTGGCGGTGCTCAAGGTCGCGGACTGCAAGCGCGAGCAGATTCGGAGGCTTCTGGCTGTCGCCCAGGACGACTGGCGGGAGCTTCTGTGTGAAGCGGAGTTTCCGCTGTCGTCACGGAGATCGGGGCTGCGGGAGAGGGCGCCCGAGAAGTACGAGGCGTTGCTGGCGAAGGAGCAGGCCCAGTATGAGGAGTGGCTTGGCAGAGCTTTGGCGACCTGACGACTCGGGCGGAGCGCGGCGGCGCCGGCAGGCCGCGGTCCGGGCCGCAATGGCAGGCGCGCGCGACCGTCCTCAGCCATGGGAGTGATCGCAGAGCTCGGAGACGGCTGGGTGCTCGACACGGACCCGCGGCGCGAAGACCCGCTGTACTACTGCCTGAAGCACGGCGCTTGGTCGGGCGCCATCGCCTTCGAGGTTCTCCCCCTGTGGGAGGAGGAGCGGAGCACGGAGGTGACGATCCGGGTCTGCCGCGAGCATCGGGGGCGGGAGTCGTTCTTGAACTTCGGCGAGAGAGAGCGTCTCTACTCGCACGTGCTGATCGCCCTCGGAACCAGGTTCCGGAAACGGAGTCGGATCTGCATTCGGGGTGCGCGGATCGAAGCGGTCGTAAGCGACTCCGACTTGGCGAAGGCCATGAGCAGTCTCGGATTTCGGCGCGAGGCCGACGGGGGAGACGACGCTGTGCGCTTCGTGCGCGCCCGGCCGGGAGTTTGAGCGGACGCGCTCGGCAGCCGGGACCCGCTCGGCGACGCGCCGCTGACGGCGCGCCGCCCAACCGATGGGAGGTAACACGTCATGCGGAAGATTCTCGCCGGCCTACTCTTCGTCGTGGGCTTCGGAAGCGCGGGGGCGCAGACACCGTCGCCCCCGCCCGCCGAGGTGACGGCGGGCTTGCGGTCGATGGTCCTGGGGCTCACGCCGGGCGAGATCGGACTGAGCCCGGAGAGCTATCCCGGCACGGTCTGGGGCGTCGTGATGGAGACCGGCCTGGAGAGCGGCTTCTACACGCTGGTCGCCCTGGCTGATGGCAGTACGAGCCTCTACTTCAGCACTGGCGGCGGAATCATCGGTGGCGGAGAGCACGAGCCCGTGCGAGAGGCGAGCCGCGAGCTCCTGGCCGTGGCCGATCGTCTGGCGAGTAAAGCGGCATCCGCCGCGGACACCGCGCCGCCCGGCGCCGGGTTCACCCGGTTCTTCCTTCTCACCTTCGAGGGTCTGCGCTCGTACGGCGCCCCCGAGGTCGAACTCGGCGAGCAGCGCGACCCGCTCTCGCCGCTCTTCCACGCGGCGCACGCCGTCATCGCGCAACTGAGGCATGTGGCGCCATGAGGTCTGACGGTGCGACGGGGCCGGCGCCACTTCGTGGCATGACCCTTGGCTCGGGAGTCAGGCGCACTCCCGCATGAAGGCCGAGCTCTTCGTTCTGAAGGGACGACCGACGATCGGCGTCAGCCTGACCCGGGAGTCCGTCTGCGCGGCCGATGATGGCCATGCGCCGCACGAGAAGAGAGTGGAGGTCTACTCGTTCCTCGATCCGGAGGCGCTCGTTCGAGAGTTGGCGTCCGCCTATCTCCCGTCGGTCGCCGGGGTCGGCCATTCGTGGACCTGTCTGCTGAACGGCGTGCGAGTGGCGGAGGTCACGAGCTCCGGGATCCGGAGCCTGATTCGCGAGACTCCGTTCGCGGAAGAGAATCGCGTGCACTTCGTCTACCATGCAGCGAACGATCGAGGTGAAGACTGAGCCCGGCCCGGACGCGGCACCGGACGCGGCATGGCACCGCGGGTGACAGCTGGCGCGAAGCGTGAGCGGGAGCGCTGAGAGCAGGCGTATGCAGGGCCGATGACCGAGCGGGAGAGGGTGCTGATCGGCGCGCCTCGCGAAGCCACCGGTTTCGTACGGGCGAGTGGCGATGTACATTCCGGCCCCAGCGAGGTCTCGAACACCATGATCTGCGCCCACGTCCCCCACCGCGGCGGCAGCGCCGTCCGCAGCCCCGCAGACGACCCCTGGAGCGACCGCCAAGTCAGGTGGCAGACGCCGCTGCGTTTGTCCGCGCCCGCCGGCTCGTGTGCCATGCCTCAAACGACCCGGGACAAGCGACTTCGGTGCCAGCCGCCACCGCCCGTGCCACCGGCTTTGCCGGCACCCCCCGCCAGCTTCCTGCCTTCACTGCGCGCGTGGACGAGGCTGGATTTCTCGTGTTCGTCTTCGGCATCTGGACCGGCTTCTTCCTGTCACTGGCAGTCTACGACTGGAGGACACGGAGTCGGGTTCACCCTGTTACACTGACGAGTCCGGCATGGTTCGCAGTCACATGGCTCATGAGCACGCTCACGTGAGGATCGCGGAGCTAGGCCTGACAACTCGTTCAAGCCGAGGCCGCTTCGCGGCGCGGCTCGACGCGGGTGCTTGCCGACACCGATGACCGGCTCCGACAAGTTCTTCGCTGTCCTTGGTCGGATGTTCCTGGCCTGGATCCTGGCCGTCGGCGTCTACTGGTTGGCTTCGGACACTGCAAAGCTCTACAGCGCGCGACTTGAGGCTGCCGCGGCGCTCGACCAGCCGGCATCGGTCGGACTCGAGCAGGCAGTCGCAGCGCTGCGCACCCTCTCGCGAGTCACTGCTCTGCTGCCCATCCCCGCGATGGCTGTCGGGGCTTACCTTGGCATTCGGCGAATACGCCGCAAGGGTCCAGCTGGTGGCGGTTCCGCCTGACCTCTCGTGCGAGCGGACGCGTTCCGCAGCCGTGGCCCGCGTCGCGGCCCGGCGGCAGCGGCGCGTCGCCCAGCTCATGGTCCGTTGGGCCGACACGATTCCCAGATCCAGGAGACCACCATGCCCACGCGCAAGCCTGACCATGCTCCCGAGTCCGCGGGCCGGAAACCGGGCAAGCGCGCGGCGGAACGGGGCAAGGCTGCCCCGACGCTGCCGGAATCCATGGTGACGGGCAAGGCGAGCCCCGCGAAGGCTGCGGTCGGCGACAAGCCGGTCTTCGCCTACATCGCCAGCCTGCCGCAGCCGCAGCGCGGCCTCGCGGAACGCATCGATGCTCTGGCGGCCAAGACGCTTCCCGGCCTGCAGCGCGCCGTGAAAAGGGGCATGGCGTACTATGGCGTCGGTGACGGCTGGTGCTTCTGTTGCGGCGGCTTCGCCGGCCACGTCAAGCTCATGTTCGTGAACGGCGTGACGCTGACGCCGGTGCCGCCCGTGACGCCGGTGGCGATGGGCAAGGCTACGCGGGGCGTGGAGCTCAGAACCGTGGACGAGCTCGACGAACGCCAGATCGCGGCATGGATGGCGCAGATCGCGGCCGAGCCCGGTGTCGGGGGGAAGCGGCGGTAGGCCCGATCCCAGATGTCGACCGCATGGGTGTCACGGGGCGACCTAAGAACGGCATGCGGCGGACGGCGCTGCGCGCCGGCGCCGATGTGGAGCGCTAGGCTTTTCAGGAGTCCTTGCGAGTTCCACCGATGATGACGAGCGGTGTTGGCGTGTCGTACCCCTTTGCGGATCGGGGTCTCGCACGCCGCCTCGAGCGCGCCGAAGCCGCGGCCAACGCGGCCTTCGTCGAGGCGCGTGCCCGGCTCCAGCCGCAGGTGCAGAGTGCCTGGACCGAGGTGCGCGGCGTCTACGCCATGTTCGACGGCCCGCACTCGCCTCTGACGCAGTCCTTTGGCCTCGGTCTCTTCGGTTCCCTGGGTGAGGCGGAGTTCGAGCAGCTCGAGAGCTTCTTTCAGGAGCGCGGTGCCGCGGTTCATCACGAGGTGAGCCCCTTCCTCGATGCGGACAGCCTGGCGCGGCTCGGCACGCGCGGCTATCAGCCCATCGAGTTCTCCAGCGTCCTGGTTCGTCCCGCCGTTGCGGACCTCGGCTCGGAATCCCCCATGGAGGTACGCAGGATCGGGGCGGAAGAGGCGGAGCTGTGGTCCGCGGTGTCGGTGGAGGGCTGGCGTGCCGAATCGCCGGGGTTGGAGGAGTTCATGGGGGCACTCGGCCACCTCTTCACCCGGGCCGAAGGGGTGTACTGCTTCGTGGCGGAGCAGGAGGGGCGGAGTGTCGCGACGGCATCCCTGTGTCTGCACCAGGGCGTGGCACTGCTCGCTGGCGCGAGCACGGTTCCGGCAGCGCGGAGGCAGGGAGCGCAGGCGGCGCTGCTGCAGGCGCGGCTCCGCTTCGCGGTGGAGCGAGGTGCCGATCTGGCGATGGTCGTGGCGCAGCCGGGGAGCGGCTCGCAGCGCAATGCGGAGCGGCAGGGGTTCCGCTTGGTGTACACGCGCACGAAGTGGCAGCGTGCGAAGCGCGAGACCTGACGTGTGCGCGAAGGTGACCGAGGGCCGTCGCTGCTTTGAGCCGGATGTCGTGCACTCGTAACAGGTTGCGCGGTTGGCTGGCTTCTGTGCCGACCCTGTGCGCCTTACGCTCGGCGGTGGGCGGAAGCCTGAAAGGTCCGTGACCGCCATCAGCCCCACTCGGTTGGTACAAGCCACGGCCGCGGCCTGGCTGTCGTACGTTGCCGTCGATTTCGTGACCCACGCGGTGGTTCTCGCACCGTGGTGGCGGGCAACCGGGTCGTTCTGGCTCCCGCCGATGCAGCTCGCGCGCAGGATTCCATTCGGGTACCTGTCGTTCGTCCTCTACGCGGGCGGCTTGGTTTGGCTCATGCCCAGGGTGGTCGGCGAGCGCCCCCGTTCGTCCCGGGCGGCGGCCTACGCGGCAGTCGTCGGTCTGCTCGTTGGCCTCGTTCAGGCACTGGCGAACTACTCCGTCTTCGCCATGCCGGTCTCGGCCCTGTTCGTCTGGCCGCTGTCCGTCACTCTCGGGTCGGTCGGCGGCGGGCTCGCAGCCGCATCGGTTCTCCGAGCGCCTCGCCCGGCACGGCGTCTGCTCGTCGTCTTCGCTGTCGCTCTGGCGATCATCGTCGTCGGCGTCGTGCTGCAGAACCTGCTCTTCCCGACGCCCGCTGATCACCTGGTCCGAGGCGATCGTCCACCATGCCTCGCTGTCGCCCGACCAGAGCCTGCCGCGGATGCGGCTTCGCTGCCGCCGCTCGTCCCGGCGCCGAAGCGCGGCGTTCGGCGGACCGCGGGGCGAGGCGCGGCGGTCGGGAGCGAAGGACGACCGCTGTAGACTGCGCCCGCGTGGCGGGGCAGGGTGGGCGCGTGCGTTGTCCACGAACCCTGCCCCTGGCGAGCGCGCTGCAGGCAGATCCGGAGGTTCCGTGACGCCTTCGCAGGCGGTCTGGACGGGGCACAGGAGGGTGAGCCTTCCAGTCCTGGGCCTGATGGGGCTCGGTGGCCTGGTGGGTTGGCTGATCACCGGCAAGGCTGCGGGCGTCGGAGTCGGGCTGGGGCTGGGCTTCCTGCCCGGTTGGCTCTGGTGGTCGTACGCGGTTGCGCGCTGGCGCGACTGGCTGGAGGACAACGGGATTGCGGAGGTGAGCGTGTACGACCTCGCTGTTCGCACGAACCTGGTCTTCACGCGGGGCTCCCCCTTCGAGGTCACGGAGTTCCGTCGGCGAGACGGGTCGCGCGGGTGGCGCCGCCAGAAGGCAGAGTGAGCGGGGCCGCGCATGGAGACCCCGCCGCGCGCTCGGGCCAACGGTAGACTGGCCGCTCTCTGTGCGCTGGCCAGCCTCGGCGTGGTCGGCCTCCTGGTGGTGCTCGGGGGCGCCGCCTTCCCCGGGTACAGCCACGTGTCGCAGTTCGTCAGCGAGCTCGGGGCGCGGGGCGCCCCGCACGAGGGGAGTGTCCGCCTGCTCGGCTTCCTGCCCGCCGGCCTTCTGCTGCTCGCCTTCTGCAGCTTCGCCCATGCCGCCCTGCCGCGCTCGCGAGCGACGGCGCTGGGTCTCCTCGGCCTTGCGATCTTCGCCGCGGGCTACCTCGTGGCGGCGGCCTTCCCGTGCGACTTCGGCTGTCGGCCGGCGGAGCCGAGCACCTCGCAGATCCTGCACAACCTGGGCGGGCTGGCGGGCTACCTGCTCGCCCCGGCCTTCCTCTTCACCCTCGCACGGGCCGCGCGCGCCTGGCCCGGGGCGAAGAGCCTGGTCGCGGTGGGATACCTCGCCTCCGCCCTCGCCCTGGTCGGCCTGCTGACCCTCTCTCCGTCGTCGCCCGCGGCGGGGCTCAGCCAACGCCTCCTCGAGGCGGCCGTGCTCGGCTGGGTGGCGCTCTGCGGGCTCCATCTCGCCAAGCGAGCGGGAAGAGGGGCCTGAACTTCCGCGCGAAAGCCCCCCGGCGCAACGGATAGAGTCGCCGCCGTGATGACCCGGCGCGATCTCCCCCTGTTCGGCATCGCCGCGTCCCTGCCTCTCTTCGCGCTCGCCGCGGCGCACTACCCGGGAGGGAACGACTGGGACCGGGAGGCGGTCGGGTTCCGGTTCGCCGAGAACTACGTCTGCGCCCTGTTCCAGCCGCTGGCGCTCAACGGCGCGGAGAACGCCGCGCGGAAGTTCGCGGTGCCGGCGATCCTCCTGCTCTGCGTCTCGATGGCGTACATGTTCTGGGCGGTCTCCCGGGAGAGCCGGGAGCGAGCGACGCGCAAGACCATCGAGATCTTCGGCATCGGCGCCATGGTGTACACCTTCCTCGGCGTCAACACGCCGATGCACGACCTGCTCGTGGTGATCGCCGCCGCCTTCTTCGGCGTCGCGGCGCTCGGGATGCTGCGCCTGCTCCACGCCAGCCGGCGGCGGATCGGCCGGCTCGGGGGGTGGCTCTGCCTGGCGCTCCTGATCGCGCTCGCGGCGATGCGGCACGGGGGCGTGCGCCCCGATCTGGCCCCGGTCACCGAGTGGCTGCTCTTCGCGGTGGCAATCGCGTGGCTGGCGTTCGTCTACCGCTCCGCCACGGCGCCGCGCGAGGATCCCGCGGCGACCGGGCAAGGGCCAGGCACCTAGCGGGGGAGAGCTGCCCGGCGCAGCGCCGGGCTCGCGGGGCGGCCGCGCCCGTGTACGATCGGGGTCCCCACCACCTCTCTCCGACGGAGACCCCGATGCGCCTTTCCTCGCTCGCCCTCGTCCTCCCGCTCCTGGCTCTCCTGCTCGCCCCGCTCCCGCTCGCCGCCGAGGAGTGCACGACGGCGGTCGTCTCGCCCCGCGCGGGGGAGGACGGCCGGCCGCTGCTCTGGAAGAACCGCGACGCCGGCGAGCTGTCGAACCGCATCGTCTACGTCGACGCGGTGCCGTACGCCTACCTCGGCCTCGCCGACGTGCAGGACCGCTCGGGGCGCAGCGTCTTCGCCGGGGTGAACGCCGCCGGCTTCGCGATCATGAACTCGGTCGCCTACAACCTGCCGCGCCCCGCCGGGGAGGTGGAGGATCTCGAGGGGATCGTCATGGCCGACGCGCTGCGCACCTGCCGCACGGTCGCGGACTTCGAGGCGTACCTCACGGCCAACCTCGGCCGGAACTTCGGGGTGCGGGCGAACTTCGGGGTCCTCGACGCGGAGGGCGCGGCGGTGCTCTTCGAGGTCCACAACCACGGCTTCGAGCGCCTCGACGCCGCCGCCCCCCCCGAGGGCTACCTCGTCAACACGAACTACTCCCGCTCGGGCCAGGAGGCGAAGGGCGCGGGGTACGTCCGCTTCGATCGCGCCAGCGCGCTCCTCGCGGCCGGCGCCCAGCCGATCACCGCCCGCGACCTCCTCCGGCGCGTCGCGCGCGACACCGGCAACGCGCTCGTCGCCCAGCCCACGGTCGCGGAGTTTGCGGCGCTCCCGGGAGACGTCCCGCGCTGGGTCTTCACCCGCGACTCGATCGACAAGTCGTACACCTCGGCGGCGGTGGTCATCGTGGGGCGCCGCCCCGGCGACCCGGCCTCCCGCGCCACGATGTGGGTGCTGCCCGGCGAGCCGCTGGTGTCGGTCGCGCTGCCGCTCTGGGTCGAGGCCGGGAGGAGCCCGGAGCCGCTCTGGCAGGGGGACGAGGCGCCGCTCTGGGCCGAGACGCTGCGGATCAAGAAGCTCGCCCGGCCGTTCCCCGAGAGCGAGCGCGAGGAGTACCTCGACGCCCGCCGCCTCGACAACCGCGACGGCACCGGCTTCCTCCCCCGCCTGCTCGCCGCCGAGGAGGCGACCTTCGCGCGCACCGCCGCCTTCCTCGCCGCGCCGCGCACCCCCGCCGAGCTCGCCGCGTTCCAGGAGGGTCTGGCCGCCGAGGCCCTCGCCCTCCTGCGCTCGATCCGGGAGTGAGGGGGTCGCGCGCTCGTCGCCGAGCGGAATTGCGCGGCCCGCGCGGTGCGACCGGACCGGGACGACCGGGAGGTGAGATGACGAAGCGGCCCGGCGGATCGCCGCGGGCGCGCTTCGGGTGCCGCGGGCGCTGAGCGCCGGAGGGAGCGAGATCACATGCACAGCGAGGTCCCCGAACGAGACTGGAAGGTCTTCCGCGAGGTCCGGGAACGCGCGCTCGAGCGGCTCTGTGAGCAGGCGCTTCGCGATGCCCGGGCGGTGATCGAGGATTCGTCCCGGAACCACCACGAGCGATTTCGGGAGCTGCTCGCTCTGGCCGTCGCCCGCAACGAGCTCGTCGCCCGGGGCTTCGACGATCCGAAGCGCTCGGCGATGTTGCCTCAGCTCGCGTTCATCCGGGGCCTCGGACTCCTCGAGGACGAGGAGCTCGCGCGCTTCTCCGAGGGCACGCAGGAAAGACCGCGGACCCTGGAGAAGCTCCGGTAGCCCGTGGAGAGCGTGTCGACAGCTCCTGGCGTGGCGCCCCACCCACGGCTGCGGTCGGCGGCGGTAGGATCCGGCCCGCACCCGGTGGAGAGGGAGATTCCGTGACCCGCGCCGCAGCCGATCCGCAGGCGACCGACCCCGGCGTCACCCGGCAGGCACCGCCGCCGGGGCGGCGGGGCGCGAAGGGCCGCAGGACGGGCGCGCAGGGCGGTCCCGTAGTCTTCCGCATGCTCCCCCGGCAGATCGCGCTCGCGGGGCTCGTCTGGCTCGGGAGCGTCGTCCTCCTCGGCCTCGCGATCCGGGGGGGTTCCGGCGGCGCTGCGGTCGCAGGCGCCGCCCTGTTGGCGCTGCTCGCGAGCGCCGCCTTCGGCGCCACCCTCACCACGCGCGTCGCGCTCGAGGCCGACGGGATCGAGATCGTGGCGTACTTCCGGCGCCGGTTCCTGCCGCGCGAGAACATCGAGACCGCCACCTGGGAGGGGAGCGGCGGCGTGTCCGTCGAGCTCGTCGGGGGCGGTGTGGTGACGCTCCCGGAGACGGGCCACGACAACCAGCCGCGCGCCCACGCCATCCGGGCCTGGCTCCAGCAGGGCCGCCGGACGGCCGGGGGCGCGCGCCGGCGCGCGGGCGCCTGAGCGCGGGCCGCGACGATCGGGAGGTGAGATGACGAAGCCGGCGAAGAACACGGTCTGTCTCTGGTTCGACGGGGGCGCCGAGGAGGCGGCGCAGTTCTACGCCGCGATCTTCCCCGACTCGTACGTGGGCGAAGTGCACCGCGCGCCGGGCGACTTCCCCTCGGGGAAGGAGGGCGACGTGCTCACGGTCTGGTTCACGGTGATGGGGATCCCGTGTCTGGGCTTGAACGGCGGGCCGGCGTTCCCGCCGACCGAGGCGTTCTCCTTCCAGGTCGCGACCGCCGACCAGGCGGAGACCGACCGCTACTGGGACGCGATCGTCGGCCACGGCGGCCAGGAGAGCGCCTGTGGCTGGTGCAAGGACCGCTGGGGCATCTCGTGGCAGATCACGCCGCTCGCCCTCACGGAGGCGATCGCCGACCCCGATCCGGCCGCCGCGAAGCGGGCGTTCGACGCCATGATGACGATGACCAAGATCGACGTCGCCGCGATCGAGGCGGCCCGCCGCGGCTGAGGGGCGGGCCCCGCGCGCGAACGGACCCGCCGCGACGGGCGTCTTCGGAGGATCAGATGAGAGCCGCGAGCCAGTTCGGTCTCCTCCTGGGTGTGGTCGTCACGCCAATGATGCTCTTCGGCCCGAAGCCGCTTGCGCCGCTGGTGGCGGGGGCGCTCCTCGCGGGTCCGCTCCTCGTGGCCGGAGTGCTCACTTGGCGGCGGACGGGCCTGCGGATCGCCGCGGCCGCCATGTTCACCGGCGCCATCGGAGCCGCCGTGCTGGCCCTCGTCCACGCGCGGTTTCCGGGCCTCCGCTCCGCGCCCTCCTTCCAGCCGGCTGCTCTGCTCTGCCTGGCGCTCCTCGCCCCCGCCCTCCTGCTCCTCCAGGCGCGCCGGGCGCCGGAGGCCTGGCAGCGGTGGCGAGATCACACCGAGTCCGTGACGCTCGTGGAGATGCTGCGCTTCCGCCACATTCCGGACCTCCGCGGCGCGCGGTCCGGCCCCGGCGCGGAGCGGGCGCGCCCCGCTCGCCACTGAGGCCGGACCTCGGATCCCCGGACCGAACGCCGAAGGGAGACGACGCATGCAGATCCTGCCGTGCCTGGATTCCGTGGCAATGGCGGCGGCCCGCCGGCGGGAGCTGGACATCCCGAAGGAGGTGGCCGCGGCGCTCGGGCGCTCGGCGGTGGAGGCGGCCCGCGCGGGCCGCTATCGCACGCGGGACGGCCGCGAGGTGGTCTGGCGCGAGGCGGTGCAGGCGGCGCGGGCGGCGAAGCGGAGCATCCCGCCGGACGTGACGCTGCCGGAGCGCGAGCCGGGCGCGGTCGGCGAGACGCGCGTCCAGGTCGCCAACGAGACGACGCTCGGGGCGGCGCGGCGGCTCGCGGCGCGCGGATTGCGGCCGCTCGCCCTGAACTTCGCCAACGGCATCCACCCCGGCGGAGGCTTTCGCAGCGGCGCGCGGGCGCAGGAAGAGGTGCTCTGCCGCTCGAGCGCGCTCTTCCTGACCCTCGAGGGCGACCCGATGTATGCGGAGCACCGGAAGCGGCCGCGGCCGGACTCGACCGACTGGGCGATCCACTCGCCCGGCGTGCCCGTCTTCCGGGAGGATGGCGGCGCGGAGCTGGAGGAGCCCTGGCTTCTCGACCTCGTCACCGCGGCCGCCCCGTACGCGCCCGGCGTCGGCCAGCCGGAGGCGGGCGACCTGCTGCAGCGGCGCATCCACCGCGTGCTCGCGATCGCGTGCGCGTACGGGCACGCCGCGCTGGTGCTGGGCGCGTGGGGCTGCGGGGCGTTCGGGAACGACCCGCACCGCACGGCGCGGGACTTCCGGGAGGCCCTGGAGGGCCCCTTCGCCGGGGCGTTTGCCGACATCGTCTTCGCCATCGCGGACTGGTCGCCCGAGAGGAAGTTCCTCGGGCCGTTCCGGGAGGTCTTCGCCGGGTCGCCCGGCGCCTGAGATCGGTCGGCCGCGGGTGAGAGTGCGGGCCCCCGACAGGCGCCGGGTGAGCTGCAGGCGACCCCACGCTATGCTGCATCTCCGGAATCGATCTGGAGGTTGGCATGAAGAGAGTCACGGGCATCGGCGGGATCTTCTTCCAGGCGCGGGACCCCGTCGCGCTGCGGGCCTGGTACGCGAAGCACCTGGGCCTCGAGCTGCAGGAGTGGGGAGGCGTGGCATTCACCTGGGCCGACGGCGCCGGGAACGCGACGAAGGGCACCACCGTCTGGTCGATCGGCCCGCGGAGCGAGGAGACCTTCGCGCCGAGCGCCGCGCCCTTCATGGTGAACTACCGGGTCGAGGACCTGGCCGCCCTGCTCGCGGCGCTGCGGGAGGAGGGCTGCGACGTGCTCGAGGAGACCCACGACTCCGAGCTCGGCCAGTTCGGCTGGGTGATGGACCCGGAGGGCAACAAGGTCGAGCTCTGGCAGCCGCCCGCGGGGCGGTAGGGCGGGCCCCGGGCATGTGCGGTCGAGGCCGGCCAGGTATCAGGTGCCAGCGGCGCGGCCGGGCGCGCCACTTCGGCGCGAGCGCGCTCGCGGAGCCGGAGTAGGGGTTCGGTTGGCCAGGACGCCGACTCCCCGTTTCTTCGCGACGGCCAGCGCCTTTCGCGCCTGGCTCGAGGAGCATGCCGCGAGCGCCACCGAGCTGCTGGTCGGCTACCACAAGGTCGCGAGCGGCCGGCCGAGCATGTCGTGGCCGGAGTCGGTCGACGAGGCGCTCTGCTTCGGGTGGATCGATGGCGTGCGCAGGCGGATCGACGGCGAGAGCTACTCCATCCGGTTCACCCCCCGGCGGGCCGGTTCGAACTGGAGCGCGATCAACATCGCCAAGGTCGAGCAGCTGCGCGCAGCGGGCCGCATGACGCCGGCCGGGGAGCGGGCCTTCGCGCGCCGAACCGAGGCCAGGTCGGGGGTCTACGGGTACGAGCAGCCGTCCTCCGCCGAGCTGTCCCCGGAGGAGGCGCGGACCTTCCGGCGCGAGAAGGTCGCCTGGCGCTTCTTCGAGGACCTGCCGCCGAGCTACCGGAGGGCCGTCCTGCGCTGGATCACCACCGCGAAGCGGGCCGAGACGAGGGCGGCGCGGCTCGCCAAGCTCGTGGCGGCGTGCGGCGAGGGCCGGCGCCTGGAGTAGGCGCCCGGCGCGCGCGGCAGAGGGCAGAGGTCGGGCAGGCTCGACACACAGGGGTGGATCGTGAGCGGAACGACACACCAGGTGCTCGGCGCCATCGCACTCGGGGCGGGCGCCAGTCTGCTGATGGACGCGTGGAATCTCTTCCTGAAGCGCGCCTTCGGCATTCCCTCACTCGACTACTGCCTGCTCGGCCGCTGGTTTCTCCACATGCCGGGGGGCACGTTCGCCCATCGCAGCATCGCCGCGGCGCCGCCGAAGCGGCGCGAGTGCGCCGCCGGCTGGCTCGCCCACTATTCGATCGGCGTCGCGCTCGCGCTGGGCTTCGTGGCTCTCGCGCCCGATGGCTGGCTCGCACGTCCCACCGTGCTCCCCGCGCTCCTCTTCGGTGTCGCTACCGTGGTCTTCCCGCTCTTCGTGCTGCAGCCCGCGCTGGGCCTCGGCATCGCCTCGTCCCGGACGCCCCGGCCCGCACTGGCGAGAGCCAAGAGCTTCGCGACCCACGTCGTCTTCGGCGTCGGGCTCTATCTCTGCGCCGTGGCGCTGAGCCACCTGGAGGCGTTCTCTTGACGCTGGTCGCTGGGAACCGCATGAGGATGGTGGGACCGAAAGGAGAGTCATGAACACCCCCGTCAGCGTGGTTCTTCTCCTCCTGCTGCACGTGCCTTCAGACGGGCCCGCGGCCGTCCCGGACCCCTGCAACAGCCCGATGAAGGCGGAGTTGATCCGGTGCGAGACAGAGGCTCGGGAGAGGGCCCGGGAGCGGCTCGACCTCTACCTCGGCGAGATCCGCGGGCGCTGGAGCGACTCGCCGGCCGGTTCGGGAGACGACGAGGTAATCAGGTTGCTGGACGCCGCACAGAGAGCCTGGGAAGAGCTCGTCGCGGCCGACTGCCAGGCCGTCTACCGCTCCTGGGGCCCTGGAGAGCGGGAGATCCAGTTTCTCGCCTGCCAGGCGGACCACGCGGAGAGCCGTGCTCGCTCGCTCTGGTGGGCATTCCTCAGTACGTCGACCACGGAGTTGACGCCGCCTCCGGATCCCTGCGAGCCGAGAGGCGCTTCGCACAACGGCGAGCGATCGCCGGTGCGAAGCGGTGGTGTGAATTAGACTTCCGACCACCGCGCCGTGCGGATGCCGGTGCGAAAGCCGGTCACCCGGACCCCGGGACGAGGTCCGACCGGCTCGCCCGTGGGAGGGAACATGCAAGCCGAGAGTTACGCCTCGATCTCGCTCGTCGCTTTCCTGTTCGGCATCTTCTGCGCCTACTGGGCGCAGACGACGAAGCGCAGCGCGCTCGTCTGGTTCTTCCTCGGGGTCTTCTTCGCGCCCCTGACCGGTCTCCTCCTGCTGGCGAAGAACGCCAGGGAACGCCCGCGCGGGGAGTAGGTCGCCTCCGGGACCGACCGGCCGGACCGCCGCGCGAGGGAGCGCCGCGGGGGCCGGCCGGGCTCGCGCCCGCGGCGGCTCAGGGCGTCGCCGCGCCTCCGGAAGCGCTGCCCGCCGCCGGTTCGCGCACGACGCGCAGGCCGACGTAGCCGGGGCCGGGGCTCGGCGCCCGCTCGCGCCCGTCGTGCGGGCGGTCGGCGCTGCCGCCGCGGGGGAGGCCCTTGCCGTCCGCGGCGGTCGTCCACTCCGCGGCGTTGCCGCCGAGGTCGAAGACCGGCTCGCCGCGCTCCCCCGCGCGCGCCGGCGGGAAGCTGCCGACCGCGAGCAGGAGCGGCGCCTCGCCGCCGAGCGCGGCGGCGGCGGCGAGGAGCGCCGCGGCGTCCTCGGGGTTCGGGGCGTAGCCGGCCCAGCGGTCGAGCGTGTTCTCCCCCTCGCGCGCGGCGTACAGCGCCTCGGCCTCCGCGGCGGCGGGGAGGCGGTAGCGGGCGCCGGTCAGCTCCGAGAGCCAGGCAGTGTAGGCCAAGGCGCGCTCGTGGGAGATCCCGGTCGCCGGCAGCTCCTCGGTTCCCGGAGCCGGGATCGCCGCGGGGTCGAACGCCGCCCACTGGGCGCGCGTCACCTCGAAGCGGCCCACCTCGAGCCCGGCGTGCGGCACCACCTCGGGGACGAGCCGCGCTGGCGCGCCGGCCGCCACGCCGAGCCGCCCCTCGTGGCGGGCCGCGCCGGTGCGGGCGAGTGCGGCGGCGAGCGGCGAATCGGGGGCGACGGCCGGCGTCTCGGCGGGCGTCGTCCCGAAGAGGTGCCGGTCGAACCAGGCCATCTCCTCTTCGACCTTGCGCAGGCGGTGGCTCGGCTTGCCGAGGGAGTGCGGCTCGCCTGGGAAGAGGAGGAAGCG
>JAHDVN010000481.1 GCA_023384635.1 Thermoanaerobaculia bacterium | reverse complement strand
ACCGTGAACTCGAGTGGCTCTTCGAGCCCCCGGCGCACGATCGTGATGCGCACCTGGGTGCCCTTCGGTCCCTTGAGCCGCTGCACCGCCTCGTCGAGGGCGAGGGGGGCGGTGGGCTCGCCGTCGATGGTGCTGATGACGTCCCCCGCCCGGATCCCGAGGCGGGCTGCCGGCATCCCCTCCATCGGCGCGATCACCGTGAGCTGGCCGTTGCGCACCCCGACGAGGATCCCGAGGCCGTAGAAGCTTCCCTGCTGGCGCTCCCGCATGGTGGCGTAGGCCGTGGGGGTGAGGAAGCTGGTGTGGGGGTCGAGGGCGCGGAGCATCCCCTGGACCGATGCGAAGACGAGGTCACGGTGCGTGACCTCGGCGCCCGAGCGCTCCTTCGCGACGCCGACGAGCTCCGTGTACGCCCGCAGGCGCGCCCGCAGCTCGTCGCCGACCGCGAGCAGCCGGCCCCCGAACAGGCCCCCGCCGACGGTGGCGAGGAGGAAGGCGAAAAGCGCCGCGAGGCGCCAGGGCCGAGGCACGGCGCGCAGTGTAGCACGCGCTCCGGCGGCCCTTGACTTCGTCGGACGCGGACAGGATGATGGCGGCGCGGGTCGCGCGCCATGTTCGGATCGCTGGGATTTCCGGAGCTGCTCTTCATCCTCGTGCTGGCCTTGCTGATCTTCGGTCCGAAGCGGCTCCCGGAGATCGGCAGGACCATCGGCAAGGGGCTGGCCGAGTTCCGCCGCGCCTCGAACGACCTGAAGCGCTCGATCGATACCGAGATCCTGGCCGCCGACTCCGCCGAGCGGCGACCCGCTCCGCCCTCCCCGCGCGCGACGGCGGAGCCCGAGCCGGCTCCCGGCGACTCCCCCGGCCACGTCGACACCCCGCGGGCGACCCCTGCGCCGGAGACCGGGACGCCGGAGGAGCGGACGCCCGGGAGCGCGGACGAGCCGCCGGCCGAAAGCTAGACCACCCAGACGATGGCCGCTCCCGTCGAACCTCGCGTGCCGCGCGGACCGGTGCCGGAGCTGCCGCGGATGACCCTCCTCGAGCATCTCGAGGAGCTGCGCCGCCGCATCGTCTGGTCGCTCCTGGCGCTGGTCGGCGGCGTCCTCGCCACCTTCACCTTCAGCCCGGCCCTCGTCCGCTTCCTCGCCGAGCCGATCTACCGCTTCCTGCCGCCGGGCACCAAGCTCGCCTTCCTCGGCGTCACCGAGCCGTTCCTGCTCTACTTCAAGGTCTCGCTGCTCGCCGGGACCTTCCTCGCCTTCCCGGTGATCCTGCTGCAACTCTGGCTCTTCATCTCGCCGGGCCTCTATCCGCACGAGCGCCGCTGGGCCGGGCCGTTCATCTTCCTCGGCTGGTTCTTCTTCGTGCTCGGCGGGGCGTTCGCCTACTACGTCGCCTTCCCGTTCGCGGTCGAGTTCCTGCTCGACATCGGCAAGGACTTCCACGCGGTGATCACCGCCGACCGCTACTTCAGCTTCCTGCTCACGATCCTGCTCGGCCTCGGCCTGATGTTCGAGTTGCCGATCCTCATCGTGCTGCTGGCGGCGATCGGGCTCGTGACCCCTCGCTTCCTGCTGCGGCACTTCCGGTGGGCGGTGCTCGTCATCTTCGTGGTGGCGGCGCTCATCACCCCCACGGCCGATATCGTGAACCTGATGCTCTTCGCGGTGCCGACGATCGGGCTCTACCTGCTCGGCGTCGCCGGCGCGGCGCTGGTCTCCCGTGCCCGGCGCCGCCGCCGCGCCGAGAGCTGACCCGCTTCAGACGATCTCGAGGCCGGGGGGCCCCTCGAGGGCCTCGCCGATCTCCCGCGCGCGGTGCCCGGTGGCGAGGAGCTCCGCGAGCAGCCCGGGGGCCTCCTGGGCGGGGACGAAAAGCAGGAGCCCGCCCGAGGTCTGCGGGTCGAAGAGGACCTCGAGCCGGGGAGCGTCGAGTCCTGCCCGGTCCTCCACCGCCCCCTCCGCGAAGTGCCGGTTCGGCCGCGTGCTCCCGGTGCTGACCCCGGCTGCCACCCCCACGAAGAAGGCGGGGTGGACCTCCAGCGCCTCGAACCGGAGGCGCAGGCGGAGGCCCGAGCGCCGCGCGACCTTGAGCGCATGGCCGGCGAGCCCGAAACCCGTGATGTCGGTAGCGCCCCGCACGCCGGCCGTGACCGCCAGGCGGCTCGCCTCGGCGTTCAGCCGCTCCATCTCGACGAGCGCCGGCTCGAGGTCGTCGCGGTCGAGCTTGCCGGCACGGTAGCCGTTGATCAGCACACCGGTC